>DAOVRY010000251.1 GCA_030633645.1 Pseudomonadota bacterium
CATTCTTTCCCGGATGGATACTCGTGCCTCTCTGTCTGACGATTATCGAGCCAGCCTTAACAAATTGGCCACCAAATCTCTTTACCCCCAGTCTCTGTCCCGGGCTATCTCTTCCATTCCTCGAACTACCGCCTGCTTTTTTATGTGCCATCTTTATCTCCCTTTTTCTTTACTTCGTGCTGCCCGTTCAGAAAACGAGAAACGAGTGACGAGCAGCAAGAAACAGATCTATGCCTCGATCTGGGTTATCATTACTCCCGTGTAATCTTGCCTGTGGCCCTGTTTTTTCCGGTATCCCTTCCTTCTCTTATATTTGAAGACGATTATCTTTGTGCCTCTTCCCTGCCTGGTAATCTTGGCGTGGACCTTGATATTTTTCAAAACAGGCTTTCCAACGGTTACCTTGTCGTCTTTGGAAATAAGCAGAACATTATCAAAATAGATTTCATCACCAACCTCGCCATCCAGTTTTTCAACTCTCAGCTCTTCACCTGGTGCTACCTTATACTGTTTGCCGCCCGTTTGGATGACCGCATACATTCTAACCCTCCAATATTTCAGAATAAATTCAAGCTACCGTAACTATGGGTCAAAGTCAATAAAAAACCTCTGTTATGAAAGCGCAGATCTGAGAGGTCTCTATATAAGTTTCCAGGCTAAGAAAGTCAATAATGTTTTAGCTCCGGATCGGGGTGTACCCTCCAAAAGAAATAGTTTGGACTTTACGCGCGCTCGGTCATAAATATAGAGGATAATAATATAGATAACCAGCATGAACAGATGCACTGTGGTTTGGTGTGTCAGGTTCATACCCACCTCCTTCCCAGAGATTAAGAAGCTATGAGCGTTCCAATACTGGATCACTGATTGTGGAGCGCCTCATACAAGACAAGGGAATCTATGATACGCGAGAGTTGTTTTTCATAGGTTGTAGCTTAGGAGCAGGTTTTATGGTAAAGTAAATTTTATGCTATAGGAAGCGAGGTATTATTTCAATGCCTATCTACGAATACCAGGCTGAGGGCCCTGAAAAGGGTTGCACGAGGTGCCGAGCTGGCTTTGAATACCTCCAGGGCGTGAATGAAGTGCCTCTTTCCCGTTGCCCACAGTGTGGCGGAAGGGTTAAAAAGATTATTTCGTGGTGTCACACTGCAGTAATTGATTCATCACCAGAATATGACAGGGTAGAAAGAAAGGTAGCAGAGTACGAACAGACAGGTATGCATAGCCATGCAGCAGAGCTGGCTGACAAATATTCACATCAGACCAAAGATAAACTTCTCAAAGAGAGGGCATTAGAGAATTACAAAAAGGCTGGCTATAACTTTGATTCCACCCCTACCAATGACAGCTAAAGTGCCTAAAGTTAATGTATTCTAAATGCTGAATGCTTGATCGTGGAATCGTTACGAGTAACCAGTATCGATTATTCGATAATCGAACAAACCCAACAAGCTGCCTATCCCAGTGTTCTTTAATTTTTTGACTTACACTTGCTAAAGAGGACTCAATTTAGAAAGATTGGAGGAAGAAAAAATGTCAGATTTCTTTCAAAATGGTGAGATTGCAACATTTCATAGGCTTAAGCAGAGGGATGTCAGGGAACTTGAGGGGGAACTTGAAGAGGCCACAAAGCATAGGCCTATTTCCCTTGTCCTGCCATATATTCCTGTAGAGCTCGAAGGACCTGGCCTTCCGAAGATTATTCAGGAACTCAAGGATGTGAGGTACCTCAAAAACATCATTGTCGCGGTCGGAAGGGCAAATGAAGAGGAGTTCCGCCAGGCAAAGAGATTCTTTTCTGTTCTGCCGCAGAAACCAAAACTGATCTGGTGCACAGGCCCGAACATTGAGAATCTCTATCATATATTGGCAGAGGAGGGAATCAATGTCGGTGATGATGGCAAGGGAAGGTCTGCATGGGTATCATACGGATATATTCTCGCCCTCGAAGATAGTCACGTCATTGCATTACACGACTGCGATATTGCCACTTATAACAGGGATCTCCTTGCTCGACTCTGTTACCCTGTTGCCCATCCAAACATCCGCTTTAGTTTTTGCAAGGGTTTTTATAGCAGGGTAACGAATCAGATGCACGGAAGGGTGACCCGGGTCTTTGTGACCCCCCTTATCAGGGCCCTGGAAGAAACACTGGGTTCAAATCAGTTTTTGGATTATCTTGATAGTTTCCGGTATATCCTGGCAGGGGAGTTTTCAATGGATGTGGATTTGGCACGCATGATGAGAATCCCCGGCGACTGGGGATTAGAAGTCGGTGTTCTCGCCGAAGTTCATAGGAACTGTGCTCTGCGGAGAATCTGCCAGGTTGACCTTTCCGATAACTATGAACACAAGCATCAACCACTCACCTTGGAAGACCCCAACAAGGGCTTGCTCAAGATGGGAACAGACATTGCAAAGTCCATATTCAGAACTATGGCCAGCATGGGGTATACCCTGACGAATGAATTTTTTCTCACCCTAAGGGCGAGTTACCTGAGGATTG
Source organism: Pseudomonadota bacterium (assembly GCA_030633645.1). Lineage (GTDB taxonomy): Bacteria > Desulfobacterota > DSM-4660 > Desulfatiglandales > B25-G16 > JADFWK01. Next base: position 2,510 of record DAOVRY010000251.1, read on the forward strand.
CCCAGGACCTTATCGCCCGGTATGAATATGATTCTGAGATAAATGGATTGGAGTATGACAGACATAGAGAAGGGAGCACGGCCGAGGCATTCGTTAGGTGCATTGTAAGCGCTGGACAGCAGTTTCTCGAAACACCCTTTGAAGTTCCTTACATACCCAACTGGAACAGGGTGATTTCAGCGGTTCCAAACATCTTTGAGATGTTGGTTGATGCAGTTGAGAGAGATAACCGGGAGTGAGCATCTAGCCAAATCGACCCTTGTATTACCCATGAGGAGATGAGAGGGCACAGGGATATTCACAGATGCATTTTTTGGGCTCGACTAATGGGGGTCGCTTTCCTCGCATGGTAGGTCTTGACAGGCTGTTGCCCAAATCCCTTTTCGCTTGGGCTAAAGCATTTTTTGATCCCGCCTAAAGATAGGCGGGACTCCAGGCGATGTCAAAACTCGCCTTTAGGGCCAAGGTCACGTCATGGTGAAACCTAGGCTGTTGATTCTTAAGCTTATTGCAGGCTATGGGTATCTTTTTTTTGGATTATGCCCC
>DAOVRY010000224.1 GCA_030633645.1 Pseudomonadota bacterium
GGAGCAGGGAGTCGTCCCGATTCAATCGGGATCGCCCCGACCAGTGCCAGTGTTATTGGTTTCTTGAGTTTGTTGTGTTTTTTGGGTTGATCAGGTGGAATTGAGGCCTGCTTGGCAGGCGGGCTGGCTCAGGCGAGGCGAGCGGGGGTTGCCGAATTTCGGAATTATTACAACTTTTATTCACCTTAGGCTTCTAGGTGGCTTTGGTTTTATTAGTTTGCCAGGTTTTTTGAGATGGAACAGGTGCTTCTTTTAAATATTACCTTTGAGCCTCTGAAGGTCATCAACTGGAAGAAGGCGATTATCATGCTCACCCTGGGTAAGGTAGAGGTGATCGAAGAGTACACCAGGGAGATCCATTCGGTAAGTTTTTCCATCAAGTTGCCCGCCATTGTCCGGCTCTTAAGATTTGTAAAAAGGCCAAATACCCCGGTGAGATTTTGCAGACAGAATATCTATATAAGGGATGATTATAAGTGTCAATACTGTGGCAGGAAACGCCCTCGAGCTGAGCTCACGTGGGATCATGTTTTACCGAGGGCACGTGGGGGTAAAACAGAGTGGAAAAATATCGTTACCTGCTGTATTGCGTGCAACAGAAAGAAGGGGGGGAGAATCCCATCAGAGGCCTCAATGAGTTTGGTCAGGAGACCAAGCAAACCAGAATGGTTGCCGGTTTTAAAAATTAGATTAAGCCTGAGGCATACGCCCCAGTCATGGAGGGACTACTTTTACTGGAATATTGAGTTAGAGGAGTAGGGGGTATGCAGTAAGCAGTAGGGAGTAAGAAGATCAGAGGATCATCCCGAGACGTGCTGGAGAACTGAACTGAAGACTGGATGTTTAGTTTTTAGTGCGCGGTGCTTACTGCACACTGCCTACTATTTGATGATTTTGGGCCAATCAATTGTCGTAAACGTCTTAGTGAGGCGATGGTCATCGTCCAGGAGTGTAAAGGCTAAATTGGTGAAACCCTTTGTGGCGATAGTCTGAATGAGCTGTGAAGGAATCACTTCGTCATTTTTTCCATGAAAGACAAAAACAGGAAGTGCGAGTGTTTCCGATAGATATGGGTTGAATTCTGGGAGGTTAAGGGCTGGGGCAAGGAGAATAATTTTTTTTATCGTATCCTGATTCTGAAATACGTATAAACTAGCCATCAACCCGCCTAAAGATGAGCCTATCATAATGATCTCGCTTTTGCCAACGAGGATCTCATTCAATTTTGACATCCGGGTTGGAATATCGCCTGCAAAGTCGGGGATAGTCATCTCTGGAAAAAGCTGTGTAAAAAAGCGGCCTTTTGTTCCTTGACTGCTGCTTTCTTGTCCGTGAATGAAGATTATCGGGTTTCTTGGTATTTTCTCCACTACCTCTTTCTGGCCTCTACCTCAAAGATCTTCTTTTCCAGTTCAGCTATTCTTTTTTCAAGCTCCTCTATCCTCTTTTTCCTCTCCGCTCTGTCTTTCTCAGCTATTACCCCTTGCTGAGCTTTTGGCACGCCCTCTTCTTTTACTATTCTGCTAACGCTTGAGAGACTTACCCCATATTCTTTGGCTATTTTTCTCATGGGAAGTCCACTTGTATGAGCTTTTATGACTTTTTGCCTAATTGTTTCATCGATCTTTTTTCGGGCCATTTCTCTCTCCTTTCAAGATTTATTTTTTAGTAGAACGGTTTTTCGATTCCCTTGCTAATTTGATAGCAAGTAATGATTTATCCCTGAGTCTTGTTACCGTACTAACATCCAGGGACTCAAAAATAGGGTACACGCTGACCCTATCCGCGTCTCGGGTCACGTGGTTGAAGGGAACAGATTCGCCATTGACAAGCACAAGATCTACCTCCTCAGGCGGCACTCCCAAAAGGCAGATCGCCTCTTCGACCGTGGTTGGGCCTTTCAAGGATAGGCTGAACGTTCTCTTTCTTTTTTCTTCAGGTAGATAATCATTCAGCTCCTCATAAAGGCGAAAATACATGGTATGACTCATGGAGAATAAGGCTCTATATATCGATACAAGGGAGTATAGTGAATCAAAACGGGTTTATCTACTATTTATTATATTTAAAATACCACATTTCCCTTTTTTTTCGCTACTTATTTGTACACAAAATCTGCTGGTACAACTCAAAACGGGCACTTCGAAAAAAAACAGGCCAAGACAAGGGCAGCAGTAAAGGTGTTTTGGAGTAGCGAGCGAAAACAGGAAGCGTTCAGGGCTGGATAATAACCTTGATTGAATCCTGAGCCTTTTCAACAAGAGCGAATCCTTCACTTGCCCGGGCAAGGGGAAAGCGATGGGTTATCATGTCATTTACTACAATAGTCTTGGATCTGATCAACTCTATTGCCTGACTTATATCCAGGGGAGAGCCACCATATGATGTGGTAATAGTTATGCCGTCATGCCAGATATCATATAAGGGAAGAGCAAGATCGATCCCTGGCTCGGGAGGAGCAAAAAGAAGCACAGTTCCCCCTCTATCCACACATTTCCAGGTCATATGAATTGCATCTACGGCTCCAGTGGCAACTATCGCCAGGTCAGCCAGACGGCCATGATTGACCTCCCTAAGATGCTCTGGATGAAAGTCATGAGCAAGAAATGTTGCCTTTGCTCCACAGCCCTGAGCGAATGCCAGCCGCTTCTCATGGATGTCAGTTACCACCACAGAGCTCGTTCCCAGGGCCTGTGCCAGTTTGAGGTGGAGCAATCCTGCAATCCCTCCACCGATTATCAAAACTGTTTGGCTTGGCCGCATGTTGGCGGTTCTTTGACCCCTCAGAACACAGGCCAATGGCTCAATGAATGTCCCTTCTTCGTAAGACATTTCATCAGGCAGAAGGAAAACTCCCCGGTCAACATTGATTCTTGGCACCCTAATGAATTCAGCAAATCCTCCAGGATCAAAATTTGTTGTCCGTAAGGTGTCACATACTGTATGGTGACCGTTAAGGCAGTAGCGGCAGGTATTACAGGGCACATGGTGGGACACAAACACCCGATCACCGACTGAGTACTGTTTAACCTTTTCGCCGATAGTAACGATCTCCCCTGCCATCTCGTGGCCGAGGACCAGTGGGGCTTTTTTGGCCCTGTACCATTCCAGTACATCACTACCGCACAGCCCACATGCATGCATTTGGACGAGTAGCTCATCTGGGCCTATCTTGGGTACAGGGATTTCTTCAAGCCGAATATCCCTGTTATTGTAATACATTGCACATTTCATGGTGTCCCTTGGTATTTAGCAGGCTGTTGCCCAAACGGAAATCCCTTTGAGCGGTCATTAAAACGTTTTTTGCAAACAAATCTTGGCGAAGTGGAAGATAAGCGATGTCAACTGGCTGCGCCCTAAAGCAGGGTAACGGCAAAGTCCAGGGTATGGGTATCTTTTTTTTGGTTATGCCC
>DAOVRY010000259.1 GCA_030633645.1 Pseudomonadota bacterium
CCTTTTCCCTGCTTCCCAATCCGGCCCCGTTTCAAAATCATGTGATTGCTTTCGCGTGATTGCTTTCGCGTGTTTAAGCTTTGTCAATATGTCCCCTTAACTGTGCAATAAAAATGTCCCCTCTAAACTGCTGCTGAAGCCATGTAAACCCATCTCTGCTCAGAGCTTGCTCTTATGTGCGATTTTCTTCTGGGCTTGGCCCGGATTGGCTCTTTCAAAGGAGTTGGATCTGTTTGAGCTATGAGTGTGTCTTTGTAATACACTCTCCAACTGCCATCCAAGAGCTGGCGAACCTCCGCCTTTGCCTTGGCATATCCTCTTCTCCTCGGGCCCTCGGGAATATCGATAACCATTCCCCCTAACCTCACAGCATTGTCATTTCCCACAACCCCTTGGTAGCAGAAGCTTATGGTCCTTTCAATATCCAGCCCCTTCGCTACCTTTCGCCACGCTCGTTGACACAGTTCAGGCTTTAGGCCAAAGCGGCGGTTGTAGTCTTCAATGAAGAGGGTCTTCAAGAACTCATTTGCCCCCTCGATCTCTGTGATCTCCCTCAACTCCATCTCCGCTATGAGCCGGTCTTGGAGCACCCCGAAGAGTCGTTCAATTCTGCCTTTGGCCTGGGGACTAAGGGCAAAGATAGGGCTGATCCCCAAAGACTTCAGACACCACCCTACCTGGGTGGGTTCCTGCTCCCCAGCAAGTTGCTCATCGAGTGTCCAGTTATCGTCATTGCGGTGTAACGTTCCGTGCCGATCCTGGTAGATAGACAGGGGGATGCCGTAGCGGGTCACTATCTCCTCTAAGAGCTTTAGATACCCAAAAGAACACTCATGGGGGATAAAGAAGGCCTCAAGGAGCTTGCCTGTGGCATCGTCTACAGCAGCCATCAGACAGCAGGGAGGTCTATCTTTACCAAACCACCTATGAGGGCTCCCATCCCACAGGACCATCATGCCTTCTTGGGGTTTGCGAGGTCTTCTTTTGTGGTGTTTTTTAGGTCTCCGTTTCCTCTTCGCTGCTATCCCGCTCGCCCGTCTCAGCCTCCGCACTGTGTCGCGACTGACGGTAATAGCTTCTCGTTCCTTAAGCTTTTCGGTAAAATGGGTATCATTGAAGTTCGTATACATGCTTACCGATAGCTTTAAGATCCGTTCGGCAAGTTCACTGCTCAGGGCCTTGGGTGATGGTCTGCCTCGGTTGCCGTGGACAAGGCCCTTGGCTCCTTCAGTTACTAGTTTCTTCTTTAGCCGTTTCGCATGCCGGTAGCTCACCCCCATCCGTTTACCGGCATCCTTTAAGGTGGCCTTCCCTCCTATAGCCATCTCTAAAAGATGGAACCTCTGCCTCTCTCTCTGACTCATTGCTACAATGTCCCTTTCCATAATGGGGACATTTTAACACAGCAGTTAGAGGGGACATTTTCATTAAGCTAATACATAAGCCCCTTTTTCCCTTGACACACCAACGGATTTTTTCTTAGACTACCCGAAGTTAAAAGGGGGTTTTTCAGCATTCAATCCAATTCCGTTTCTCACCGAGTTCACGCTCATGGCCAAACCTCATACAATGATGAAGGCAAAAGAATTCCTACCTACGAAACATGAACTTTCTCAGAGCAGCGGTTGTAAATCTCTCGCTGCTCATGTAAACGGTTGTTTAAAGAAAGGGAGAGAACATTCTAATCTAGGCTAAAAAGGAGCATGACTCTTCAAGGTACACGGCAAAAGCCCTGGGGTCCAGATGGCCAGAAGAAGTCCAGGAAACTAGCTTTATTAAATAGAGATGTTTCCATATAAACTGCATGCTCATTTCTTTGTTTCCTTAGTCTCGATTTGAATGACACCAATGGAAGCATGACCAGTTAGCAGCGGTGATCCTTTCAGGTGAACGGACCGGCCTCTTTGCCGCAGGATTCTGTGACAGAAGGGGTTTGCAGGGTGCAGCTTTGTTTTTTATTAACCACATCCTAAAAATAAGGAGGGTATCATGAATAACAAGGTTTTTCGTATCACCATCGCTCTAATCGTTTCAGGATTGCTGGTAGGGGTCTTTGGGGTGATCAAGGCCGAGGCAGCAAAGAAAGGTAAACCCATAATTGTAGGAGCACCGGTTCCCCGAGCGAGTGCCTATGGGCAGAATGGCGAGCGCGGTATGGTCTTGGCTGCAGAGGAGATTAATGCTGCAGGTGGAGTTAATGTAGCCGGTGTAATGCGCCCTCTTAAGCTTGAAATTATGGATACCCGTGACGAGGAACCCGGTGTGCCTACCAGTGCAGTTCTCCTGGCAATAGAAAAATTGATTCTTCAGAAAAAGGCTGATGTTATCGTTGGTGGTCCCTGCATGTCTGAGTGTGGGATGGCAGCCATGGATCTGTACGTTCGGTATAAAATTGTAGACATCGTATCTATTGGCTGCTATACGCCCAGCTGGGATAAGAAGGTAGGCAGCGACCTCAAAAAGTATAAGTATTCTTTCAGGGCAAGCGGCAGTGTTAAGTCGTATATAAAAGAAGGCCTTGATTTGATGAATCAAATCAAAGGGAAGTTCGGGTTCAACAAGATGTTCGTTTCCATAGACGACAGTTTGATGTGCCGCAAAGCCGCTGGAATTGTGGAGAAGATCGCTGTTAAGGGTGGCTGGGAAATTGTGGGTAAAGACAGGCATCCCATTGGTACCACTGACTACTCAGCGGCACTGAGCGAGTGCAAGAAATCAGGCGCACATGTTCTCTTTATGTGGGCCTACTCCCCGGAAACCTCGATTCTCTTGAAGCAGTGGGCTGATATGGAGGTGCCAGCGCTACCCCTCGGTTTTATTGGCGCAGCCGAGGATCCCGGTTTCTGGAAAGCGACCGATGGCAAGTGTGCTTACACAGTGGTTACTCTCTCAGAGACTGGTAATGTCCCCAACAATCTCATGCCACAGACCATGAAGTTCTACAATAACTTTGAGAAAAGGTGGAATGTGCCACCACGGAGCACCGGGTGCGTAAG
>DAOVRY010000248.1 GCA_030633645.1 Pseudomonadota bacterium
AATGCTTTTAAGAAACGGCAAGACCAAGGTTACCGATTTTGGAATAGCCAAGTCTATTTCTGCTTCAAAAACCAGAACCGGAATAATCCTTGGTACCCCGAACTATATGTCACCGGAACAGATCATCGGTCGGCAGGTAGATGCTCGATCGGATATCTTCTCACTTGGTGTCGTTTTCTTTCAGTTGGTGACCGGGGAATTGGCATTCAAGGGAGAGAATCTTAATAACCTCTTTTATCAGATTACCCAGCAGCGGCATCCGTCACCGAGCAAGATAAACCCCCGGGTTATAAAGCCCTGTGAACAGATTATTGATAAAACCCTGGCCAAAAACCCAGATCACAGATTCCAGCACGCGAGGGATCTTGTCGGGTATTTAAGAATGCTGACCAATAAAATCGATGCCCTGAGAGCCCAAAAACAGAAACAGAATAATACCTAACAGAATAAAGGAAATAGATTGGAACTGAAAGCTGCTGCCATTACTGATGTGGGCCTGAAGAGGGAGAGCAATGAAGACTATTTCTCTATAGATAACGCTCTTGGTCTCTATATAGTTGCCGATGGTATGGGAGGCCATCTAGCTGGAGAGGTTGCCAGCAAGGTTGCTGTAGAGGTCATCAACAAGAACGTTAACCGATGGATAGCCCAGCATACCCCTGATGATGAGCTATTCGACTATCCCGATAGCGCCTTAACTAAGACGGGCAATTATTTACTCAGTGGCATAAAATTAGCAAACAGGGTCATATATGAGTTGTCCAAGGTTTATACTGAATACAAGGGAATGGGAACAACAATTGTAGCTCTGTCCATAATGCCCTCTGTTGCAATTGCAGCCAACGTAGGGGATAGCAGGCTCTATCTTGTACGGGGAAATACGATTGAGCCTCTTTCTAAAGAGCACAACATGGTAACTGAGCAGTTGGAAATGGGGCTCATATCTGAGGAAGAAGCAAAAGTTTCTCCCCTAAAACATATACTAACGAGGAATCTTGGGTCGTCCGATACCGTTGACGTGGACGTTTTTGAAATCGAGCCCAGGAATAATGACCGCTTTCTTCTGTGCACCGATGGCTTAACCGACCTTGTGTCAGACAGGGAGATATTGGAAATCGTGAAAAACGGAGAAGACCCTGAGCATCTGTGTCGGCAACTCATCGTTAAGGCCAACGGGGTGGGTGGTAGTGACAATGTCACTGTCTCGCTGATATTTGTGCACAACCTGGAACAAGAAAAGCAGGGAATAATTAAAAGATTTTGGTCTCGCTCTAAATAATAAACAATCATGAGAGATTTGTGTTCTTTTCGAATTAACTAATTGGGATATCCCCTTAGCTCAACCAGCTACAATATGTAGCGTATCTATGGAGCCGCACCCATAAATAATGTAAGATATTGTTTTCTAAACGATAATGCTGTTACTTGAAAGAAAAGTAAGTAGGTGAATATCTTTAATATCATGATTTTATACTGTATTTTCATTTACAGCGAGGTGGTGTCTAACCACAATATGTTGGGTTAGGTTGAGCCAAGGGGATATCCCTATTAACTAAAATAAGGGGCAGCTGTTATGGCACGGGTTATATTGGTATTCAACAAACAAGTAATCAAAGATTATCCTTTTACCAAGGAAAATATGACTATCGGGCGGGCTGAAGAAAATGATATTGTAATTGATAATCTCGCTGTGTCCGGTTATCATGCCAGGATAGATAGGGCTGGGGACACCTATATCCTGACCGACCTACAAAGTACCAATGGAACCTTTGTTAATGATAAGAAAATAGTTTCTTATAGATTGCGGCACAAGGACAAAGTAACCATTGGTAAGCATCTCCTATTCTTTGCTCTGTCCAAATCTGAACAGGCCAAAGCTAGTGAAGGAGAGCTCGATGAGACGATGGTCCTCGACACAGCCAGACAGAAGGAACTGCTCGCGAAACAGGCTCAGAAAAAGGGTATTGATGTGACCGCTGCAAAACAAAAATCTGGCGTTATAAGCTTTATTGACGGTTCCGATCAAGACGAAATTCAGCTCACCAAAAAACTCACTAAGATTGGCAAAGCGGAAACCGCGGAAATAAGGCTCGGCGGTTTGTTCATGGCCACTACTGCGGCTACTATTAGCCGAAGACCGAATGGCTACGCCATTACGGCAACGGGCGGAACAAAGGTAAAAGTGAATAATCAGGTAATACGAGAGAGCCAAATCCTCAATGATTTTGACACGATTGAAATAGGATCATACAAGTTCCAGTTTTATACACAGGGTAGCGGAGATGAAAAATAGGATAGGAAAGATGGAAATTTCTCAAGGCTAGCCCCGCTCCTTGGTCGCAACCACCGATTTAGGCCTCTTATCTATCAGTTTCCTTAACCTTGTATCTATCTTGGGTTTGGAAAAGATCTTCTGGCACCGTGTGCACTGGTATCTCTCTTCTACGACCTCATCATACATTAAATCATCGGAAAAATTTACAGATCGGAAACGCACAGAAAAATTGTAGATTCGAATAAAATCTCTATTCTTACATTTATCACAAAAAAAATAGTCCTTAACACTATCCATGAGTGCCCTCAATAAGAGATATTTGGGCCTATACCGGGGTAAACCCCCTTGGGGAATCTAGGAAAAACACTGAGCCATCCAGCGTACACAGCAGTACCTTCGTGAACAGCCTTTAATCGCAAGGACTCCTTTTTGAAACGGTACATCTTCTTATCTGATCCAGCTTATTTTGTCAAAGAAAATATGGTGAAGCTACTATCTCAGGACAGGATAACGTCAAAGTCCATGGTATGGGTGTCTTTTTTGGGGTTATGGCCCTGGCCCAGACCCCTGGCCCAGACCTGGCATATCAAGATGCGCTGCTGGAAAGCGAGGCATTCATAAGCAGTGAAAACAGTTGTATATCTACATCCCGTCGCACCAGGGCAGGCTGGCTTATATGGCATGAGTATATGTGCTACGTCTGCGAAATAACACTGCGAACATGCGATATTTCAGAAATGTCGCGCCAGGGCAGGCCTATAACATGGCCCCTTACTGGGTCGATTCAAAATGGTTTATTG
>DAOVRY010000237.1 GCA_030633645.1 Pseudomonadota bacterium
CCTTTTGCGCAGCCTCAATCGGTTTTTCAGCTGTCCGGATAGGCCTGCCCACCACTATGTAATCCGCACCCCTTTTTACTGCCTCATAGGGGGTGATAATCCTCTTTTGGTCATCTGTTCCTTTGAGAGACCATGCAGGCCTAATACCAGGGGTAACAACGATAAAATCGCTCCCCAATTCTTTCTTAACTCTATCGACCTCGTGGCCAGAGCACACAACACCGGAACAGCCGGCGTCTTTGGCCATTCGAGCCTTCAGCAATACCAATTCGGTTAGATCATTAACGTACTTTTCCTGGTAGCCCAATTCTTTTAGATCCCCGCTTTCTAGGCTGGTAAGCACGGTAACGGCCAAGATCTTGGTACCTGAAGGATTATTTTCAACAACGGAGCGAAGGAGACCCTTTCCCTCATCACAGTGTATGGTCGTAAATGCAACCCCGTACGCACTTGCCGCCATAAAGGCGTTTTTGACTGTGGCAGGTATATCGTGAAATTTTAGATCAAGGAATATTTCCGCGTCACTCTGTTCTCTTATCCCCTCGAGAATCTTCGGCCCGATACTGACAAAGAGTTCCAGACCGACTTTGAAAACGCCTACCTGCTCCTTCAAGAGTTCTACGTATCTGATTGCCTCTTCATAGGTTGAGACATCTAGAGGGAATACAAGATAGTCCTTTGGTTTTCTCATTTTCTCACATCCTCGTATCAGGGGGTTTCAAAAAAAGTTGGACAGTGTGATAGAAAAAGTATAACAATATCCCAGACGGCCACCGTAGCTCAGCTGGCAGAGCACCTCACTCGTAATGAGGATGTCGACGGTTCGATTCCGCCCGGTGGCTCCAAAAACATGACTTTTCTTTCGGTAAGCTCCGGTATCCCCTCGAAGCCCCATGTGTACGTTTATTGCCGTAAGGGAGGCGACCACCGGTTTCTGTACCCATTGTAGGACCAACAACCAGGCAGTGCGGAATTGGATTGGAATTTGGGGGTCTCGGTCCATTCTACCATAGATTCGTGGGCGCTCTTTATCTCCTTAAACCTCTCGCCGTCACCACCTTTATCAGGATGATGAATTTTTGCCATTTGCCTGAAGGCCTTCTTAAGCTCCTCGACATAATCTCCGAAGATGAGGGTATCAATAGGTATGTTGAGGTGCCCGAGGGCCTTTTTCTGATCAGCAGATAGTTTTGGGGTTTTGTTTGTATTCGGTTTGATGGAATCAGGGTTGATATCCTTCTCAGTCTTTTCTTCAAGAATGGACTGGGATGAGAAGCTGCGGGAAATCCGTCGACTCCTTTTTCTATGCCATTCCTTACCCGCCTCCAGGATAAGTTCTTTCAGGGCATGGGCAGGCGCGTAACCCGATTTCCTTTCATAGACAAACCGTGATATTTCATTGGACCAGGTAGGCATTACATCAAGGGCCACGTAGTGCTCTGTAAATGAAAACGCCGCATATCGTGTATTGAGGGTTTGGAGGAGTCCCTTAGAGAGGGAAAGAGTCCACTGTAGTTTCTGTCTGCATTCCTTTGAACAATAGCGTCTTCCTGGTTTAATATCCTTACTTCCACAGGCAACACATCTCCTGGTCCGTGTTTCCGGTGGAGGGGAGGATCTTGGTTTTTTCGGAATCAGTTCGTGGTTACACAGCATAATATTGGCCCAACAAATAGCCTATCTTCACCATAGTGCAGGAATTTCTAGACAACGTAGGTAGAATATCATAACAGTAGAGATAATTAAAGGCAAAAAAAAGCTGGTATCTCTTAATCTGTGCTGATATTGACTTTGGTAATTTCGTTTACGTATTGTATGATATTATAGTATAATTAATTATTTGATAAGAAAGGAAGAATTATATCATGCCATATGCCCTGCAGTTTTTAGGATCAGATGTTTTTGGGACCGATATTGTTCAGATGGTTTACAATGCTGGCCCGATGGTAAAGTTCGTTCTTTTGCTCCTGTTGTTTTTCTCTGTTACTTCGTGGACCATAGTCTTCATGAAGTTACGATTGCTCAAGAGGTTTCGGGAGGAAAACGAAGAATTTTTGGAACTTTTTTCCTCCAGCAGGGAGATAGGCCGGGTTTATTTGGAAACCAAGACATTCAAGTTTAGCCCGCTCGCCAAGATTTTCAGGGCCGGTTACGCAGAATTTAGCCGATCAAAGACACTTCAGGGAAATCCAGATGACAGTATGGTGCTTCAGTCACAGCAGCCGATCATGGAGAATGTGCAAAGGGCTGCTAGAAAGACCCTCTCCATCCAGAGCGCACGTCTGGAAAAGGGATTAACCTTTTTGGCCACTACCGGCAATACCTGCCCCTTTATCGGGCTTTTTGGTACAGTTTGGGGTATTATGACCTCATTCAGGGCGATCGGCATGAAGGGTTCTGCCACCTTGGGGGTTGTGGCGCCCGGTATAGCTGAGGCCCTCATTGCTACGGCAGCAGGGCTAGCTGCAGCCATACCGGCAGTTGTAGCCTTCAATTATTTTAACCGCCGGACAAGAGCATCTCAGATAGAGATGGGAAGTTTCATCTCCGACTTTACGAACCTAATCGAGAGAGGGTTGCTGAAGAGGGCGTCAAGCGAGAGGGCACGAGGTGATTTGTAATGGATGGGAATGAAGGCCGACAAGATCTGATATCAGATATTAACGTGACACCCCTGGTTGATGTCATGTTGGTATTGCTTATCATATTTATGGTGACCGCGCCAATGATGACACATGGGGTCAAGGTAGATCTTCCCACAACCGAAAGTAAAAGCATAAAGACCCAAGAAGACCCTCTCATCCTATCGATAACTAAGAAAAGGGATATCTTTATTGAGAACTACAAGGTTGAATTAGGCGATCTCAAGGGCAAGCTGAATAAGATATTCGCAAATAGAGCAGCAAAGGAGATCTTGCTCCAGGCTGATAAAAATGTTCCTTATGGTTTTGTAATGACTGTGATGTCCCAGGTTAAAGAGGCTGGAATTACCAAAGTAGGAATGATAACAGAGCCTTTACGTAAATGACGGCAACATGGTTCATGGGTCGGGGTAACGTCAAAGTCCAGGGTATGGGTGTCTTTTTTTTGGTTATGCCCCTGGCCCAGACCTGGCTTATAGGGCATGAGTATATGTGCTTGGTCTGCGAAATAACACTACGAACATACGATATTTCAGAAATGTCGCGCCAGGGCAG
>DAOVRY010000027.1 GCA_030633645.1 Pseudomonadota bacterium
CCTGGGGGCCTTATCAGGGCGAAACAAGGCTCTTTCAATCCTATAAAGGCAGCCTGAATGGCCCCGCCGGCTGCCAGGGATGAAATATCATAAAGACCCATTCTCCTAACATAGTCTATATGGGGCAAGGTGTGAACAGCAGCAATATCCTCTTCCGTGGCAGCAGGGGGTTCGGTAAATTCATAGTGCCCGGAAATCACGTTCACGATGCTTTCCATTCTCTCAGGGGCGGCCGCCGGATCTGAGGTATACACCTGATAAAAGTCAGGATGAAATATGATTTTCATAATCCCATCATTAAGCGATATGTGAAAACAAAAAACACTCTCAGAGGTTAATTCTCAAAATCTTCTCTCAGGTGCTCCGGGAGGGCAAAGGCTGCTTGATGAATCTGTGGGTTATAATATCTGGTTTGGAAACTCTTGTCAAAACGGGATAGTGCTGGGTCCATCTCAGGGTGTATCGTCTTTGAACAGAATGCAAAGCCATAGGGAACCACTGTATAGGAAGGTACAGGAGCGCAGTATATCCTGGCAACAGGAAAGAGCGCTTTAAGCTTACTGAAAACACCTAAAACAAGATTAGTCTCGAAGCCTATATCCCCTACCTGGGCTGCTAGTATCCCTCTCTCGGTTAAGGCGTTCAGGCAATCTTTATAAAAGGGTACGGTAAATAATCCCCCACTTTGCTCAATAACCGGATCTGTTGAGTCAATAAGAATTACATCGAACGTTTCCTCGGTCTCTTTCAGATAGCGAATGGCATCCATCACAAGAACATTCACCTTAGGATGGTCAAGGGCACGGGCTAGAGAGGAAAAATACCTTTTGGAAACAGAAATGACCTCCTTGTCTATCTCCACGAGCTGAATCCTTTTGATCCCCTTGTGCTTAACTACCTCCCTGGCAGTACCTCCATCCCCACCTCCTATAATCAGTATCTGTTGCGGATCTGGGTGCGAGAACAGGGGAATATGAGCAAGCATCTCATGGTAGACAAACTCGTCTCTCTCAGTAAGGTTAATAACACCATCAAGAACCAGCATTCTTCCAAAATCAAGAGACTGAACTACCTCTATCTTCTGGAAATCGGATTGGCTCGAATGCAGGATTCCGTCGCAATCGAGACACACCCATACATGAGGAGATATCTCATAGCGAAAGACATGGGGCAACATTGCACTATCCAGATACTGCCTTCAGGCGTGAAGTAGTGTCTTCTTCTGCGATCCCTCGTATGATTTCTTTACTCACCCATCTCCTGGATTGCAACTTTTCTTTGATATATTCGTAGCCAATCCATGGATCCACCCGGGTGCCACAGGTGAAAAGGTCTACCGAGGTATATGCGAACTCGGGCCATGTATGTATGGCCAGATGGGACTCTGCTATCACCACTACACCGGTAACACCTTGGGGGCTGAAATGGTGAAAAATATCCCCTATAACTGTTGCTCCAGTTCTCGAGGCCGCCTCGAGCATCAGGTTCCTTATGGCAGGTTCACTGTCAAGATATGTACATTCACATTCAAAGTATTCTGCCAATATGTGTTTACCAAAAGGACTCTCCATAATTGACGAGCTCCTTTCACGATCAATAGAGATTGGTTACGTAGGCTCGTATCACTTGAGCACAAACAATGTGGTTTTGCCGCCGGTCCACCGGCGGCGGACATCAAAGGAATTGTTGATACTATGGTTATGTAGGTATGACAAATAAAGACAGTAGATCGACAAAGGTGCCCTTCCGTGCCTAAACAGGCTGGGTTAGCACCACAAAAGGTGGGTTACGATGTGGGTTTATACCGGTGGCCTTGAGCCAAGGCCTCTTCCTCCCTTACATAGGTATCTGATCCTTGAGCGATAACTTGTATGCATTGGGTGATGTTTATAACCCTACACTGCTATTTTGTCAAGACTCTAATGAAAATCTGCAGGGTAACATCAAAGTCCAGGGTATGGGTGTCTTTTTTTTGGTTATGCCCTATGACATGGCCCCTTACTGGGTCGTTTCAAAATGGTTTATTGCGCCCTAAGCCTTAGAATCATAGGCCCCATCTATATAAACCATTTTGAAACTTCCACTGATCTAAACTATGTGAGGGCATAATCCAAAAAAAAGATACCCATACCCTGCAAGAAGCTTGAAAATCAATAGGTTAGGTTTCACTATGACGTGGCCCTGTGAAAATCTGCTCCTTGAAACAGGACTCTTTCGAAGATTCTCTCCGGAGACAGGGTTCCCCAGACCTTACGTAATGGTAAAGATCTAAGCTCCGCCTCTTTCATCGAAGATAAATCGGGTTAGAGAAAATCCACGGCCTCCATCCAGAAAGAGGTGTTTTTCGGAATACCTCTACCCTGTACACACCGTTCTCGGTAACTTTAATGGATAGCTCGTCGCCATATGCTCTTTTGAAGAGAGATCCATTCCTGATGACCCTTATTGATCCGCGTCCTGGGAGTTTGACTACTGCTTCACCCGGATTAAAGGGGGCTTCCTCTCCCATCTCGAGCCTTTCGTTATTTTTACCCATGATAAAGTAAAACCTGAAACCCTTCCCAGGGGAAAGACCATCATGTGCAATAAAACAGGTGCCCGCCCTGAGGGAGTCGTAGATGATTCCTTTATCCGTTATGAAATCTCCCTGCAATGGCGAAGATGTCAGAATATGGGTATTGATGGTTCCCAAAAGATACCGGTATGAAAGGGGGGTAAACCTCAGGGGCCCATACTTCATGGATGCCCCATGGGCATCTGAGCCTCCCATGGCTACCACCTGCCTTTTGAGACAGAGCCTGTCCCACATTGCGAAGGTCTTCTGGCTGGGGCCTTTTACTGTGTAGGTTTTAAAGATAAGGTGGTATATCCCATGCCAGAAAGACTTAACATTTTCTTTCCATCTTGATGAGAAGTTCCATATACAGATGCCTGTATACCCACTCACCGACCAATCATTCCAGGTATAGGCCGTACTATTCTCCAAAAAAGGCATCCCCTCTTCAAAGGGATGGGCCAAGAATCCAAAACCACCCTGCCTATTGACGGCATCTATCACCTCCTGGGGTGAGTAGCTCTCATCATCCACCTGGTCTTTTATATTATAGGCAAGGTAATGGTGGAACCTCCTGCCAATCTCAGAGCCAACCAAAATAAGGATGCCGTTATGATATCCTTCATCCTCAGTATGAAGTTGGGTGAGGTATGAATGATCATTCAGAGCTATAAAATCAAGTCCTACTGTTCTTGCTGCCTTAGCAATCTCTTTGGCGCTCCCAGCGCCGTCAGAGTGGGTCGTATGGATGTGGAGATTACCTGCATATTCAAAGGGGAACGCTCGTGACATTCAGCCCTCGTATCTACTCAGAGACTTCAATCCGGCTGCCATTGGTTTTTTCACGGCAACTATCAGCAGAACGATAACCAGAATAAAAGACGCCATTATCCATACCCATTGAACATGGGTAACCGCCTCTCCTCTAAATTGTGCTGAGAGTATAGTATAGACCGGCCCGGCCTCCAGCACAATGACCAGAGCAATGAACACTGAACTGCTTATCATGTAGATCATGCCGCCGAAGCTTGTTGCAACCTGGGCAATATTTTCATGCTTAAAATTCGGAAAAATCGCACCCAAACCCACCCCTAACGCAACAATACCAAACACCAGAAGAAATATCGTTGCCGAGGATAAGACCATCATAAAGACGGTAACCCGTAAAAGGTAGTTGGTGTAAATTATTAATACCTCAGCCAAGATGAGCATGGGGATAAGATAGGCAAAGTACTTGGACCACAAAAAACGCCGTGCTGAAAGAGGTGAAGAGAGGATAATCCAGAAGGCATTGCCTTCAGCGCTCACCGCAGGAAAGATGAACCGTGCAGACAGAGCAGAGATAACAAACCCTGCCAGCCCTATGTTCAGGAAGGATAAAGCATTTTGAAGATAGACTGATTTTATGGGACTTCTCTCTAAGGGGAGGACGCTGAAATTGTAGAGATAAACAACCACCAGGGCACCTAAAAGGAGCAGCTGAGACCACTGGCTGTTATCCCGGAAAAAGGTGCGCACGTCCTTTGCAATCAGAGAGGTTGTTTCTGGCCTCAGCGGTCTGGTTAACACTGAAACGGTCTTTTCAAGTATCTTTCTCCCCACGTGGGTTCTCCTTTTTGCCTCCTGTGCCTTTGAGAAACCCCTGAAGTAAATAAGGCCGGCCATCCAGATATCTATCACCACCAAAGCAAATGCTGTACTCCAAAGCAGCAGATGGTTCAATAACTGGCTTCCCGGATACCTGGTCAATCGTGTCCACAAAAGATCTGTTGCCCACTGGCTCGGGAGGTATGGTGAATCCGGGGCCTTGAGGGCGCCCAAATACTGGGCTATGCTGACAAATGAATCCGGATTGACCAGCCTCTCAGGTCTGAGAAATCGAAACAGGAAATACAGACAAATAATGACGACAAGCGAGAGAAAAAAAATAATATCCCGTGCCCTTTGGGCAGGAAAAAACCTGACTAAAACCATGATCACCAGGATACCCAAACTTGCTGCAATGATCATCAAGGGAAGAGACACGTAGATAAGACTCAGATAATACGCGAGGCTCGCATGGTAAACAACACCATAGGCCATCATCACCGGAAGACCAAATACAATAAGCATCCAGGAACTGTCTATTGCGGTATAGAATGAACGGCTCAGAAATATCTCGGTAAGCGTGGCTGGGGAGGCGTGAAATAGTTCTAAGTCCTGAGAAAGATACAGATTGGAAAGGGCAGTTACAATGTGACTGAAGATGAGCAGGAAAAAGAATATTAAGAGCACCATGGTGAGAAGCTGTCTTGCAAGAACATCACCGATCATCTCCTGTGAGGAAAAGTAGGCAAGCACCCGGTAAAAAAGAAAAAAGAGCACGAGCCAGAATAGAATACCTACGACAGCCAGGGTGAGAATCTTTACTCTCCTGCCACCCCCGGGTCCTTTGAGATTGTTTTTGAAGGCAACAACCCGGGGGGTAATGAGAAGCCTAAATATGTTCACGCGCTCGCCAGCCCTCCTGTTATGGCAAGAAAGATCCTCTCTAGATCTCCCATCACACCTGCCTGTTCTTCCAGATCCTTGGATGTTCCTGAGGCCACAATGCGACCCTTATCCACAATGGCAATCTGTTGACATAACTCTTGGGCCAAGGCCAGGGTGTGGGTTGACATAAACACGGTAGTCCCCTTTCTGGCCCTTTCTTTAAAGAGCTCTTTGACTAGTTTCGCTCCCCTTGGATCCAGGGCGACCATTGGTTCATCAACAATAATAACCTTGGGTTTATGTATGAGAGCCGAGGCGATAATAAGCCGCTGTTTCATGCCATGGGAATAGGATTCAATAAGCTCATCAGCCCAATTACTCAACTCAAAAAGGTTGAGCAAATCAAAAATGTCCTCATCTAACCCCGTTCCTCGCATCCCGTACAGGCCGGCCTTGAATCTAAGGAACTCTGTGCCACTCAGTTTTTCATAAAGAAAGGGCCGATCAGGAATAAAGCCAATAATCCTCTTTGCCTGAGATGGTTCCTTGGCAATGTCTAGTCCATCTATAGAGATGCTCCCCTCTGTTGGCCGCAAGACACCTGTCATCATTCTGATCGTAGTGGTCTTTCCTGCCCCATTTGGTCCTATAAAACCAAAGATGGTTCCCTGAGGGATCTGAAGATTGAGGTTATCTACCACCTTTATCCCACGGTAGATCTTGGTAAGGTTCTTGAGAATGATCATCGGTAATCCAAAATAGTAACGGCAAGGGTACCAATTGTTCCCACAATCTGAATCTGTTTTTCAATCCCACCCTCGACAAGCTTAATGTGAGTGGCATCTACAGGCATCTGATTCAACACTGCATCCAAAGAAATCCATTTGTCGAGATAGGCGTCATTCCAGGCATGGTAGTAGAACTTTCCATCTTTATAGACCAAGCCGACAACGATTCTGGCCGGAATCCCAACTGCTCTCAACAACGCGGTCAACAGAGTGGCATGTTCGTTACAGTCTCCCTTTCGGTGGGTGAGAATCGCTTTTGCATCCGGAATGGATACGACCGGCACCTTGTTTATATTTTCAAAAACCCAGCCCATAATCATCCTTGCTGCAGCCAAGGGATCCGTGGTGTCCTTAACTATTGCCTTGGCTAATCCCTTTATTTCCTTGTCTTCAGATTGAACCAAGAACTCTGGCTCCAGATAATATAATAACTCATTGTCATTACCCCTATAAGGGAGTGCATATGAGGCCGTAAACGGTGGGCTCTCTTTGGTTACTGAAAGGATCCTGCCGTTCAGAGATTGTCTTGCGTCGTCAGTAGGGAGGGAGGCTGGAACATGGTTCAGCTCCACCTTCAAGTATGACAGTTTTCGGGCACTCTTTAACTTTGTCTTAACCCTTATGGCTGAGAGATCATAAAAATCGAGCTTTTTTGACTCATCAAAACCGAGCTGTGCCCTGATAGGATTTGATCTGACGAGGGTAAACCCCATAAAACCTTTCTCCTTTAACGGAACTCCCTCTTCATCAAGCCAGAAAACCAGGGGTCTTCCCAAAAAATTCATCTCTAACCGGAACGCCTTATAAGTCTGGCCATGGAGCTTGATCTTTTCTTTTGCCACCACCTTGACAGTAGCAGGATTTGTTGTCATGCTCACTGGATCAAATAGAGGGAACCTGAAGGATTCTCCTATCTTGAGGGTGCCAGGTTTAAAGAATTGTGTGAGGCCAGCGCTAATCATCGGCCTTTCCGGCAGCTTGATTAATTGGATCTGTTCTTTGCCTGGTTCGCCCATTACGAGAGAGAGACTGTTTCCCTCTATCCGACCCGAAATCTTAAAGGTAATGAGGTCAGAGCAAAGAGAAAAATCAAACCTGTTCAACAAGAATTGCTCATCCACCATCGCCCGTGTGCAACTCATAATCTTCTGGACCGAACCCATCAAATTAACGGTAAAAAATATCTCCTCCCTAACCTCAAATTCCTTTTTTATCTTCGTGACCCGTGTAACAGTGTATCCAACCTTGTGCCCTTTACAAAGGATCTCCATCCAGTTCTCTGAGCTTCCTGCTGGGAGCCCTTTCTCCGTACTCTGGGTAACATCCGCACTCTCTGGGGAAAAATGGTTTTTCTTTACGAGCTCTGCTATAACAAAAAGCCAGAAAACCACGATGACAATCCCAAAAATCTTATAGACTAAGGATTTTCTCATTCTCGTGTCTATTGCGTTTATTCGCCTTCGCCAGAATATCCTGTCCCGCTATACGGGGGGACTGCAGGGAGCTTCATTTGCGTATATTGAGTGTGTTGAGTGTGACAAACGACTAGCGAAGCTTTGCCTCAAAGCGACGAGATGTGAAGAGCATAATCTCTTCTGGGATAACTGGTGAATTTCTGTGATATTTGGTTACGTCAAAGGGTTGTGGTTGCGAGGCTCGAATCGTCTGGCGACAATCGGTCTTCGGCCGTTGGTACGCAACCGTTTACCGTTTCGAGCCCGCCTTGGCGCTATGCGTTTGTTTAAGACTACTAATTCTATAACCTAACACGTGCTCGAATAAAACTACTAAGCCTATAAGCCAGGACTGGGCCAGGGTTGCGGAACCGACCCGCCTGCCAACGCCTGGCACTGGCGGGCAGGTAAACGTTTTAC
>DAOVRY010000168.1 GCA_030633645.1 Pseudomonadota bacterium
AAAACCTCATTCTGGTTAGTTGGTTCAGTTTAGGGCAGACCTTTATTGTCTCAATATGCTGTGTCTTGCTTAGTTAGTCATTCGGTTAGATTTAAAAGGCCGTATTGTTTAGCATTTTGTGCTTTGGTCATTTGTATTTGTTTCGTGCTTCGAGTTTCGGATTTCGAAATTAAACAAGCTTACCTTTGGTTCTGCGCCTACGGCGGACCTAGGTAGGGTCTATTGCTCCAATAACTTCTCTATCTCGCCACCAGGCTCTTCTGTCAGCGATTCAAGACTTTTATCTTTTTCGTCATACCTTAGAAGCTTTTCTTTTCCATCCTTGATATAAGGATGTTCGGAAAGTCCCTTCATGACCCTGTCAGACACCACGCCGATCTCTTCCGGCTTCATCATGATATGGGGAACAATGAGCAGGACCATTTCAGTTTTCTCTTTGACAGATTGAAATTTCTTGAAGAAAAACCCCAACAGCGGGATACTTCCCAGACAGGGGACCTTGTTTTCGACTACACTATCTTCTTCGCGGAGAAGTCCGCCAATAGCCACGGTCTCTTCATTGTTTGCCACGATGATAGCCTCCACAGTAGATGTATTGATCGTATCGATCGGTAGGGCAATAACGTTTCCGTACTGGTCCACCTGGCTTACAGTTGCACCAGGACCGAGCGTGGATATCTCCGTAACGAGCCTCATAGTGACTGTCCTGTTTTCATTGATACGCGGGATGATTTCCAGTTTTGTGCCTATCTCTTTGAGACTCATCACAGGACGAATTGTTTCTGTTGTCCGCTCTTCAAAATCCCTTATCTCAAATTCATAATTCGTGACCACGGGACGTTCTTCGCCGATGAAAAACTTGGCGGGGGCATTATTGGCACAAAGAACCATTGGGGTGCCGATAGTCTTGACCCTTCCGTCCTTTTTCAGTAATTCCACACGGGCCTCAAGGTCTTTGCCGAAAAAGGTATAAAGCAGTGTACCCCCTTCCAGCTCACCAAACCTGCCCAGTACTCCGGAGTGACGGGGCGCTGTCGTAAGCTCCGGATAAGTCCGAGTCGTCGTTTTACTTGATTGATAGCTCAAATCAAACAGTGAGGTAAAGTCATCCGTAAGGGTTATCTCCAGTATTTTTCCTTGCAACAGAACCTGCCGAATAGGCGTATCGAGTGCCCCGATGAGTTTAGCGATTTCTTTGAGGATCTCTCTATCCGCCGAATACACAAGAATGCTATTGTTGGGTAAAAAAACCGTCATGTAGGCCAGTGGCTCTGGTACCTTGATCCTGCCAATCTCCTCGACCTTTATTTCAGGCCTTTCCTCTTCCGTTTCCCCCTCTTTTCTTAGCAACTCTCTTACCATCTCGGGGGTCAATTCCTGAGCTATAGTGGGGATGTGAACCTCTCTGGTAACGCGAGCACCTCCTCCACCTCTCCCACCGCCGCCCCGGCCGCCCACTCCTGTGCTTCCACCACCTCTCCCACCTCTGCCTTGGCCGCCCCTTCCTGCGCCGCCGCCTGCACCAGCCTCGCCTGCCCCAAGCTGACCATAGCTTTCTGTCACGCCTGGTTCGCAGTATTCAACCTTGTCTTCCATCAGGCTCGCAATCGCATCGGCCACTGCCTCGGCAGAGGCGTATTTAAGATCGAATACCCTGGTTTTTTCCTCACGCTCTATAATGATATCCTTACCAAAATCTTCAACCTTTAACAGGCGTATGTGATTATCATCCTCTTTGTACCAGAGGTTATTCTGTTTGCAGAGTATCTCCAGGGCAGCCCTTGGAGGGACCTGTTTTAGAAAGATGGTCACCTTGAGATCCCGGATGTTCTCGTTTGCAACCACATTCTTGTCTGTCAGGTCGGTAAAGACATTGAGCACATCACTGAGTGCTGCCTCTTTGAAATCAAACACATAAATTTTTTCGTCAGGGTTCTCTTTTTCTGAAGCCGTGCTCTTTTCCCCGGCTTCTGCCATGTCCAGGGCACCGGGGATAAGAAAAGATGCAAAGTGCAAAGTGATGAAAAGTGTAAATAAGAAGAAACCCGGTCTACCAAACCTGATTGAACCAATCCTCTGCCGAAGTCTAGTCAAATGCAAACCATACTCCCTTCCTTGACCATTTTGTCATTTGTCATTTGTCACTGATCACTGACCACTAACCACTAACCACTAACCACTGACCACTGACCAATAACCACTAACCACTGACCACTGACCAATAACCACTGACCACTATTCATACCTATACAGCACTTCATCTCCACCTTCAAAAATAAGGATCACCCCGGCCCTGGAAATTTCCTTGACTGTGAAGGAAATCGCTGGAATATCCTTTTTCGACACACTTACTCGCATTCCGGGTTTCAGGGTCATGCCTCCGATTTGTTCGATTTCTGCCGTAGCCATTATCATGTCCCTCACTATCATCATGCCGGTGACCTTGATTTTGGTTGGTTCAAAGTCCCGCGGCGTTGCATCAGGATTGTGAGCTTTAATGTAATGGCGAAGTGCGGGAGTAAGCTCAAAAGGGTCTCTTTTTACTCTGGAGAGGCCAGCTATTTGCTCATTTTTTTCTTGTGGCAAGCTATTCTCAGCATAAACCAAACCCATATCCAAACACGAGAAAATCAGGAACAAATGTAAGATAAGAATATAGCGACGTCCCTGCAACATTTGTAAAAGACTTGTTCCTTTAACTTTAGGCACTTTAGCTCACTTTAGGCACTTAATTTCCTATATACTAAACAACAAAGCCATATTCAAAGGAGCGCTTTCGTCTTTACTCTCATGCCTGATATCGATCTTCTCTACGGTTACGATTTGAGGCAGTGATCTGATTTTTGTTAAGAAGACAACAAGATTTCCATACTGTCCTTTTAAAAGGACGTCATAGTATCTCCTTTGATAAAAGAAGGATTTAATCATCTCTTTAACCCTGGTGGTGTCCAGTGATTCATAACTGGCTATCTTGAGGTTATTCTCCTCTGCTAACTTTAAGACATCAATCATTAGACTATCTGCCGTATCAACGTCCTTGACCAGAGATGTCTCGGCCTTCCGCAGCTCCCCTTCCATCTCTCCCAGTCGTTTCTTCAGGCCCTTGATTCCCCTGACCGCCACCTCTTCGTCTTCGAGTCTTTCTACCTCATGGGAAAGCCTTACCCATTTCTTCTGGATGGCCGCGTATCTTTTCATGGTGGGATCATAGATGAGCTTGAGGTAGAAAAACAACCCCACAACTCCCACCATGACTACAATTCCTATCTGCTCAAGTTTTGTCAGTTTTCTCCTGGCCATCTCTCTGCCTACTCCTTCAGGGTTAACTCCACAGAAAAACCATACGGCAATGTGCTCTTTTCCTTGCTTTCATCTTGGTTCGTTATGGCCTTTACCGTTACCTGTTTGCCAGCTTCCAGCCGGGAAAGCTGATTGACAAAAAGGCCAACGGAACTTGCCTGGAGGGCAGAACCCGCAATAGAGAAAGTGGCAGCATCCTCTTGGATAATATTTTCCAGCACCATCGTATCAGGAAGTACCCCGGGGATCCCGCTCAGCAGAGCAAGGAGGTTTTTTTGGCGGCCCGGAAGCCTTTCGAGATACTTCTTTTTTTCAGTGATATCCCTTTGTCTCGAGCTAAGCCCTGTCCTTTCATCACGCAACTGGGTAAACACCTTCTTTTTTTCTTCCAGCTCCTTTACCTCTGACGTGTAATGCGTCGTGCGACTCTTCACAAACGCATAATGGCCGAAAAAACACAAAATGACGATGACCAGTGCCGCGGCTGGCGCCAGATGGACACGTTCCCTGACCCTCTTAATCAAAGGGATTTTGTCAGTGACGCCCATGGGTCTCCCCACAAGTCCTAACTCCTGAAGGGCTGCCTCCACAGCCACGGCATACGCAGGGCCTACATCCGTGGTTTCAACCCTCCCGTCAAATCCCCTGAGGTCCTCTTCAGGCTGCCAGAACCTGACATTAT
>DAOVRY010000152.1 GCA_030633645.1 Pseudomonadota bacterium
CCGAGAAGGTAAGCCTCAAGGTTCCCCAGGTGGATATGGATAAATGTACCCTGTGTGGGCAATGTCAGGAGATCTGCCAGTTCCAGGCCATTGTGGTGGTAGGGAAAACTGTCCTAACCTTTGATGAGCTGTGTCACAGTTGTGGCGGATGTATGGAGGTCTGTCCTGAAGATGCAATTACTGAAAGAGACAGAGAAATGGGTGTCTTTGAAAGTGGCCACAGAGATAGCCTTGAATTTTCCCATGGTCGTCTCTTTGTTGGCCAGGTGATGGCGGTTCCCGTGATTGAAAGGGTCAGGGCTGCTATTCAACCGGACAAGACAAACATAATTGACGCCCCGCCAGGCACATCATGCCCGGTGATCAGTTCAGTAAAGGGCACCGATTTTGTGATCCTGGTCACCGAACCTACCCCATTCGGCCTGAATGATCTCAAGCTTGCCGTTGGCATGGTTAAGATCCTCAACATTCCTCATGGCATTATAATAAATTGCTCAGATCTAGGCGATACCAAGGTCACAGAATATGCCGAGCAAGAACATATTCCAATTCTTATGGAGATCCCCTTTGACCGCCAGATAGCGGAGACCTATTCGAGGGGTAAACTCCTGGTAGAGGAATTGCCTGATTGGAAAGGGAAATTTATTCGCCTCTATGAAAAAATAACGGATCTTGTAAGACAGGAGTAAAAAGAAGGAGGAGATGAGTCCAACTTCCCCATCAGGCAACACTCCTGCTAACATGAACTACTCTTCGTTATCTTTGTTTAGTTTATTACATTGATCTTGTGGGTTGCTCACGTTGGCAACCAAACAAGTCAAACCAATAAAACCAATAGAACCAAGTTACTATGAAAGAACTTATTGTAATAAGCGGTAAGGGTGGAACTGGCAAGACCAGCTTGCTGGGTGCCTTTGCATCTCTAGCCAAGGATAAGGTTTTGTGTGATGCTGATGTAGATGCAGCTGATCTCTATCTGATCTTGGAACCGGACATAAGAAAGAGGCAAGATTTTCAAGAGGGGCATAGGGCTGTAATAAACCTGGATAAGTGCACTGAATGTGGCCTGTGCAGGGAGCTGTGTCGCTTCGATGCCATTAGTCCGGAGTATAAAGTAGATCCGATTGACTGTGAAGGATGTGGGGTCTGTGTCTATTTCTGTCCGGAAGATGCGATAGATTTTCCCATTAAGACCTGTGGTGAGTTGTTTGTATCAGAGACCCGCGCTGGACCCATGGTACATGCCAGACTTGGTATTGCTGAGGACAACTCCGGAAAACTGGTAACTCTAACCCGTAAAAAGGGAAAAGAGCTGTCAGAGAAAAGAGGTCTCAACCTTATTCTCACTGATGGGCCCCCTGGACTGGCCTGTCCTGTTATTGCATCAATAGCCGGTGCCACTGGTGTACTCATTGTAACTGAACCGACCCTCTCTGGCCAGCACGATATGGACAGGGTGGTTGAGTTAGCCAACCATTTTAAGATTCCTGCCAGCATTTGCATAAACAAATTCGACCTTAATCCGGATATGACTGTGGCAATAGAACAGTACGCCAGGGATAGGGCATTGCCTGTAATGGGAAGGATCCCCTTTGATCCATCATTCACCAAGGCTATGGTTCAAAAGCAGACCATCATCGAATATGATGGGAGATCCCAGGCCGCCCAAGCGGTTGTGGAGATATGGGAGAAGCTGGCTGCTGGGCTTGACCTGGATGCAGGTTAGTCATGAATGAGGGTCAGGCATGAGTCTCCAGCAAAGCTACAAGAAATAAAAACTAATGAAAGAGGTGTGAAAAAATGAGAAGGATAGCGTTAGCAACTGAGGATAATCAGGGACTCACTGGTCAGATCAGCCAGCACTTTGGCCGTTGCCCTTACTATCTGATTGTAGAGGTTGAAGAACTTGAAATAGTGAAGACTGAAAATGTTAATAACCCCTATTACAATAGCCATGCCCCTGGAATGGTGCCTCAATTCATCAATGAACAGGGAGCAGATGTCATGATTGCTGGGGGTATGGGGCCAAGGGCAATTGATATGTTTACTAGTTTAGGGATTGAAGCTGTGAGTGGAGCAACCGGGAATGTTGGAAATATTCTTCAAGCCTATTTAAGAGGAGACATCACTGGAGTAGAGGCCTGCGGTCATGATTACCCAGGAGGCCATAATCACCGTTGAGAGAGACCTCTCTACAGTGATAAATCTAAAAAGAGTGCCCGGGATTACAGAATAATCAAGCCTTCTCTGGTATTCTTTCATGCCAGAGCCAATCCACCACCAACAAAGTTCAAAACAGACTATCCAGATTCTCAAATTCCACTTTTCCGGAATTATTTCTGTACAGCTCCTGAATGCCTGATAGGTTAGGGTCTATCCTTGTGGAGCTTTTTGATTTAAGAAAAATGTTGACAAATTAATTCAGAAATATAAAACTGAAACAAACAAAAAAGACAAAACAAACAAATATGGAAAAAAGCGCATTTACCACGTCCGATATCGCGCAAGTATGCCACCATTCACGAGAGACCGTCAAGCGTTGGCTGGAAAGAGGTGAAATAAAGGGTTTTCGGGTGGGCACTTCCGGTCATTGGCGAGTACTACCAAAGGATCTGGCTTCCTTTTTGAAGAGTAACGACATTCCCTTTCCTGAACCTTCCGAAGTCGGTGTTGACTTGAAAGCCCTATCTGATGCGGCCCATTTAGCTACCTTCTGCTGGGAATTCTACAAAAATAAAATGAATGATCATATTCGCCCTGACCGAAGCTGTGAGGATTGTCTTGTTCATAAGGTTAGATCGATCAAATGCTATGCCTTGAGGGAGGAAGTAGGTCATAAAAAAATTTACTGTAGCCATTCTTGCGAGGAGTGCGATTATTTTAATTCTCATCAGAAGGAAATGTCATTCGAGATTTGATTGCGCCCTTAATACTGAAAAATTTTCCTTAAGCAGGAAGGAGGTGATGCATTTTTTTGGCTCACTGGTATGGCCTTGGCCTTATGAGGGAAAGCTTTCTCAAAATATTAAAAGAGGGGAGATAAAAAGATGAAAAAGAGATTAGTAACTATTGCAGCAATCGTTATATCCTTTTCACTCTTCTATGGCTGTGCGGGTTTAGAGGTTTGCAAAACACCTAAACCTGTACAAAGTGAATATACGGTGAAAAGTCCAGCTGGTCCCACTATTTATGTTGTAAGGAAGGCTCCTTCTCAGTATAAGCCGACAAAAGTCGTACTTCTGATTCCATGGGTTAAGAGCGGGTCAACGCTCTATAATTTGCCAGTAGAAGGATACAACCTCATGGATTATCTGGTTTCCAAAGGGTTCGTTACGTATGCGGTAGATCATAGGAGTTACGGCAAAAGTACGAAAACAGAAGGACTGGACGTGAACGCAGACAACTGTGGAAAGGATATGAAAGCGGTTGCTGATTTCATTGAGGCCAAAGAAAACGTTGATAAGGTTAATGTGGTTGGCCTCTCTTTTGGAACTGTGATTTCGCTATCACTTGCTGCAAATTATCCAGAAGAAGTAGAACGTATGGTATTAATGGGGCTGCCATATAAAACAGTTAACCAGAAAGTTAAAAAGGTGGTTGCCAAGTTGAGTCACATGGCCGAAACAGGAAAAACTTTCATTCCCTCAAATCCTGTGTCTGCCAAAGGTCTTTGGTACAAATATGATGAAAAAGTCCTGAACAAATTTGTTGAGATTGTGGAGAAGCGAAATCCCAAAATACCTACCGGTCCTTTCATAGATGCCAGAGATGCTCGCCACGCAAAATATGTACCTATGATTAAGTGTCCGACCCTTTTTATGTATGGTGAATATGAGGTTTTTGTCGATTTGGAAGATGCAATGAATTGCTTCAAGGACTGCCCTGCCGAAAAAAAGGCCTACATGTTAGTTGGGAACGGGTCACACGGACTGGTATTGGAAAAAACTCACGACTTGGTATTTAGAACCATTTATGGATGGCTCTCCGATTAAGATAACATACCCGCCCGTTCCTATTCGGGCGGGTATGTCCGACCGTCATATTGGCAGATTCCTAGCGCGGAGACGCGCCCTTCGATTTGATAGAATTCCTGCTAGAAGAAAACCAGAAGGGGGATTAGAGATTGAGCACAGGTTAGTCCTTCCCCGGTAGTTTCCTCAGGTAAAAGTTTTTCCCTTGATACTCCACTTCTATCAATAG
>DAOVRY010000041.1 GCA_030633645.1 Pseudomonadota bacterium
CTCATAAATATCCCGAACCTTCCCACGATTAGCCAACTTCAGATTTGCAAAGTTTGTTTCTCTGACTGTTTCCATGGCATTACTTATACCTTAGAATAGATCGTGTTGCTATAAAATATGAAACCATTGCTGTCCAGAATAACCGGTTAGGCAGTGTGTGAGCTTTCAATCAAAAGGCACTCATGATGTAGGAGCGCGAATTTATTGGAGTATTGGAGTGCTGGAGTAATGGATATTTTTCTTTTCCCGAATACTCCCTGGCCCAGACCCGCCTGCCAGATGGCGGGCAGGCCATTACTCCAGGCCCCCACGGCATGAGAGCACGGTTTTGTAAATATTTTACTGGCTATTTTATTCACAGCAATAGTCTATGTTGGACAAGAATGATACGAAACATAAATTGCAAAAAATCAATATAGACAATATAAGATATCTTTTGTATATAAAAAAAGCTATAATTTTAACATTTGAATCGCAAGTACCATTAGTTAGTGACAAGTAAAGAATCCCCGCCCAAAGGACGGGGCTTTGAGGAAGCACCCCGGTTAAATAGAAAAAGGCATTTAACAGGGCAGGCGAAATCCGAATCTCGAAACAATATCAAATGTCCAAAATCCAAATGACCGAAACCGCATTGTGCAGCACTCGTTTTCGAGATCGCAATGTAGAGGGCTTGTTTCTGTCATTTGAACATTAGGGATTTGAATTTGTTCCCCGCTACAAGCGGGGTATTAGGCCTGCAACGAGCTCAGCCGAGTCGATTTCGGATTTTACCATTTGGGACAGCCGTTTTCGCCATAGCCACAGAAACATGACCACGCCCCAGTACGTGGTTTCTCACAGTGAAATGAAAGCAGCAAGATGGTCGAACTAGATTTTAACAAAGGTAACGGGATATTGCCCGCTATTGCCCAGGATTATAAATCCGGCAAGGTCTTAATGGTTGCCTATATGAATAGCGAGGCGTGGCAGCTTACCCTCCAGACTGGAGAAGCCCACTACTGGAGCCGGTCTCACCAGGCGCTTTGGCATAAGGGCGCGACTTCAGGCAACATCCAGGTAATAAAAGAGGTTTTTGCGGACTGTGACCGTGATGCCATCCTTCTTAAGGTACAACAAGTAGGAGGGGCTGCCTGCCATCTGGGATATGAGAGTTGCTTTCACAACAAGATTGATAAGCATGGAGAGGAAACCACTATAGGCGAAAGGATATTTGACCCACAGAGGGTATACAAGAAATGAACATGTTAAAGCTCGGTATACCAAAGGGGAGCCTCGAGAAAGCAACGCTCAGGCTGTTCGAAAAATCAGGCTGGAAGATCTCTACTGCTGATCGGAATTACTTCCCTCAAATAAATGATGCCTCCATTAGGTGTTCGATCCTCAGGGCCCAGGAAATGCCCGTGCAGGTGGAAAACGGAACAATCGATGTTGGCCTCACCGGCAGAGACTGGAAAGAGGAAAATGAATCAGATGTTGTTACTGTTTCTGACCTGATCTATTCAAAGGTGAGCCAGAGCCCTGCCCGCTGGGTTTTGGCAGTGGCTGCAGACTCCGACATCAAGGAATTATCCGATCTCACCGGTAAAAAGATAGCAACTGAACTGGTTAATTTTACCAGAAAATACTTCGCCCAAAAGGGAATAGACGTTAAGGTTGAATTTTCATGGGGAACAACTGAGGCGAAGGTTGCAGCAGGTTTAGCAGATGCGATTGTTGAGGTTACCGAGACAGGGAGTACTATCGAGGCTCATGGCTTGAAGATTGTCCATGAATTGATGCAAACAAACACCATACTCATTGCAAACAAAAATGCCTGGGCAGATCCATGGAAGAGAAGCAAAATTGAACAGATTGCCCTTCTTCTCAAAGGGGCTTTGAGGGCTGAAAATATGGTAGGCCTCAAGATGAATGTACCAAAGGAACAATTGGCCGAAATTATCCCGTTACTTCCCAGTATTACCTCTCCCACAATAGCCAGTCTCTTCCAATCTGATTGGGTCTCAGTTGAAATTATGATTCACAATGAGAGAGTCAGGGAACTCATTCCCCAATTGATAGAAAAAGGGGCCGAAGGTATAATTGAATATCCATTAAATAAGGTGATTTGACTATGAGGATTTCATTGAGATGGATAAGGAGTTCATTGATCTTTATTTTGTTTGCTATCATCCTCAGCGGTTGTGCACAAGATAAGGCTCTGATGAAAAAACAGGCCCAGGCAAAGCGGGACTTGGGGAAATCCTTTTTGGCGGACGGAAATTATACCGCTGGCCTTAACGAATTGATGCAGGCAGTGCGGCTTGACCCTGAAAATCCAGAGATACATAATGACCTGGCCATCACCTACCGGGAAATGAGGATGTACACCAAAGCCATTACCCACTTTGACAAGGCAATAGAATTGCGGCCTGATTATTCGGAGGCTTACAATAACCTCGGCACAGTATATCTCATCCTTGCTGACTGGAGCCGTGCGATTAGCTGCTTCAAAAAAGCCTTGACCAATAGCCTTTATGCCACACCCCACTTTGCCTATAATAACCTGGGGTTGGCGTACTATGAAAAAGGACAGTTTAGATTCGCCGTAGAAGCCTATTTAAAGGCCGTTCAAGCGAACCCATCCTTTAGCAGGGCTTACCATTATCTCGGGATTACGTATGAGGCTCTCGGTGAATGGAATAAAGCCTTGGAGGCCTATGAGGATTCGATACGCTATGCGCCTGATGATCCTCGATCTTACTTCCGTCTTGGCAAGCTCTACCTTCGCCTCAACAAACTGCCGCTGGCTGTCAAAAACCTTGAAGAAACTATCAGGTTAGATAAAAGAGACATTATTGCACCCGATGCAAAACGCCTATTAAAAAGGATACAGTAAGCTTATGCCAGTTGCTACCAGGGCCATAGATCTCCGTTCTTTCATTGTTATGGATGTCATGGAAAGGGCGAATGTCCTTGAAAGACAGGGGCAGCATATCATTCATCTTGAGATTGGGGAGCCAGATTTTGATACCCCTCAGTGCATTAGAGAGGCAGGGATGAAGGCCATCAGGGAAGGAAAAACCCACTACACCCACAGCCTGGGAATACTCGAGCTCAGGGAGGCCATCTGCCGCCGCTACCTGGATACATATGGCGTGCACGTTAATCCTGACCAAGTTATAGTAGCCTCTGGCACTTCGCCGGCAATGGTATTGATCTTTTCAGCTCTCTTAGAAAATAGAGATGAAATTATCGTCTCCAATCCCTATTACCCTTGCTATCCCAATATTATTACCTATGTTGGGGCAAATTGCGTGTATGTAAATGTCCATGAGGACGATGGGTTCCAATTTCGGCTGGAAGAAGTTGCTCCAAAAATAACTCCCCGCACCAAGGCAATCCTGATCAACTCTCCATCAAATCCGACTGGCAATCTCCTCTCTGCTGACAGAATGCAGAGGATAGCTGAGCTTGGACTCTATGTCGTCTCTGATGAGATATATCATGGCCTGGTGTATGAAGGAAAAGAGCACACAATCTTAGAATACACCGACAAGGCATTTGTCTTGAATGGCTTTTCTAAACTCTATGCCATGACCGGATGGAGACTGGGTTACGTTATCGCACCACCCGATTTCATCAGACCCATGCAAAAAATCCAGCAAAACCTTTTTATCTCGGCCAATAGTGTCTCCCAGTGGGCGGGTCTGACGGCTCTGAACGAAGCACAACCAGATGTGGAAAGGATGAAAGCCATATACGACCAGAGGAGGCATTATATGATCAAAAGGCTCAAAGAACTGGGTTTTGGAATTGGTGTTGATCCTGTTGGAGCCTTTTATGTCCTCGCTCGGGCGAATCATCTATCCACTAATTCCTACGAGCTCGCCTTTGAGATTCTGGAAAAAGCAGGAGTGGGTGTTGCACCTGGGATTGATTTTGGAACCAATGCCGAAGGATACCTCAGGTTTTCCTATGCAAACTCCCTTGAAAATATCACCGAGGGGCTTAAAAGGATAGAGGAGTTTTTAAAAAATCGGTAAATGGATGTCTGATTCTCGATACTTGATACTGGTTGCCCCCTGTTTTCCCCTATCCTTCAATCCAGAATAAGGTTCTAACTCCGCAGAAACACAACTACCAAATGACAATTGACAAATGACCAATACCAATGGAATTCTCCTTTCTAAAGAGTGCTATCCGGCCCGAGCAATTCCCGCCACCCGATCGACCTGAGGTTGCTTTTGCTGGCAGATCAAACGTGGGAAAATCGTCCCTCATAAATAGACTGGTAAACAGCCCCAAACTGGCCCGGACGAGCTCCCGACCGGGAAGGACAAGGGCTATCAATTTCTTTTCTGTTGGAAAAACCCTCTGTCTAACCGATCTTCCCGGCTATGGATACGCAGAAGTTCCCTTAAAGGTCAGGCGGAATTGGAAGGTACTGGTTGAGAGCTACCTCAAAAAAAGGCCCAACCTACAAGCGGTTGTAGTGATTTTCGATATACGCCGGAACCCAGGACAAGGGGATTGGGATCTCTTACATTGGCTGAGGACATTTGAGATCAAAACAATTATTGTGCTCACTAAGGCCGACAAGCTATCAAAAACCAAGGCAAAGAGACAACTCGACCTGATTTCAACTCAGCTCATAAAGGAGGGCTCTGGTAAACCCATCCTTTTTTCTGCCAAAACAGGCCAGGGAAGGCAAGAATTGTGGAACGCCATTGAAGAAATAGTGGGAAGTGCCTAAGATGCCTAAAATTGTAAGTGTCTAAAGTTGAAAGTTGTCCGTTGCCCGTAGAAGAAAAATCATTCTAACTTTTAACTTCAGCTCACTTTTAACAGGCTGTTGCCCAAACGGAAATCCCTTTGAGCGGTCATTAAAACGTTTTTTGCAAACAAATCTTGACGAAGTGGAAGATAAGCGATGTCAACTGTTTGAGCCCTAAAGGCGAGTTTTGACATCGCCTGGAGCGAGCCTTAGATTTGTCAAAAACGTTTTAGACCAAGCGAAAAGGGATTTCGGCAACAGCCTGTGTAGAGTTGTCCACAGAAGAAAAACCCTTGATTCCTAAACTCGCAACAGTTTCTTGTGCTTTTTGACGAGCAACGAGTAACCAGCAACAAGTAACGAGAATTTAGAGCCCATACGCCTTTATCTTTTTATGGAGATTGCTTCTCTCCACTCCTATAGCTTCGGCTGTCTTGCTGATATTTCCTTCGAATTGTTGTAACTTACGGGCGATAAAGGATTTTTCAAACGTGTCCCGAGCTTCCTTAAGGGTTTCAAAGGACAAAAAGGATTCCATCTTACGCTCATCAGGTCTCAAGGTACTATAGGGAGGCGGTATCTCTTCTGCACTAATCATCTTCTGAGGACACATGATGGCCAGCCGTTCTATGAGATTCTTAAGCTCCCTGACATTTCCTGGCCAGCTATACCTCTTGAGCAGGTCAAAGGTATCAGAACCCAGGAATTTCTGCTCCGTTTTGGCATCCAGGGAAAACTCATCCAAAAATTCGTTCGCAAGCTCAACTATGTCATCAACCCTCTCCCTTAACGGAGGAACCCTAATCGGTATCACATTGAGACGAAAGTAGAGATCTTCCCTGAAGGTCCCCCTTTCGATTTCTTCCTCTAGATTCTTGTTTGTTGCTGCAATAACCCGAACATCAACCTTAATGGTTCTGCTGCCGCCTACCCGGTCAAATCTCTGCTCTTGCAAAATGCGCAAAACCTTTGACTGGGCCTTGAGGCTCATGTCTCCTATTTCATCTAGAAAGAGTATTCCATTATTGGCCTGATCAAATTTGCCCCTTTTCATAGTAGTTGCACCGGTGAATGCCCCCTTTTCGTGCCCAAAGAGTTCTGATTCAATCAAATCCTCTGGTATCGCAGCACAATTAACCTCTACGAAGGGTTTATTGCTTCTTTTGCTGAATCGATGGATGCTATGAGCCACTAGTTCCTTACCAGTTCCATTCTCTCCAACAATAAGAACCCACGCATCAGTTGGAGCAACGATCCTTATCTGTTCTTTCAAATCAGTAATGGCCCTGCTTTGCCCGGTTATCTGATACCGCTGCCGCTCTCTTTCCCTGAAAATGCCAAGCTCTGTTTCAAGCCTGTTATAGTTTAGTGCGTTATTTATTGATAAAAGAACTTTCTCCAGCGAAAGAGGCTTTTCAATAAAGTCATAGGCACCTAATTTGGTGGCCTTTACAGCGGTTTCGATGGTGCCATGGCCTGAGATCATAATTACCTGGAGACCCGGGTACAGTTCTCTAATCCTCTTCAGTGTTTCTATACCGTCGATATCGGGCATCCAGATATCCAATAATACGATATCCGGGATCGTTTCCTTGATTATTTCCAGGGCCTTCAAACCCCCGCCAGCAGCCACAACCTCAAACCCCTCATCGGTAAGAATGCCCCGTAAGGATTGGATTATGCCTGGCTCATCATCAACGATTAGTATTGTCTCTGCCATATCATTGTCCGTTGTTTTTGCAACTGATAACTGATATTTTTTAACTTAACTTTGATAAATTCGTAAAAGGTTCTTTTAACGTCTGGATACCCGCATTTGCGGGTATGACGGATAGTGTATCTTATTGATATTAAATGCTTTATTGTCATTCCCGCGTAGGCGGGAATCCAGATAAATGGGAAAATTTGACTTTTTACGAAACCATCAACTTTAGGCACTTTAGATCACTTACAATTTTAGTCACTTTGTACTTCCAAACCCATCATC
>DAOVRY010000197.1 GCA_030633645.1 Pseudomonadota bacterium
AAGGCTTGTTGAAACTCTTTAACTCATTAGGGAAACGTATTGAAACATTTCGCCCCGTAAATAAAAACGAGGTAGGCATATTTACCTG
This sequence comes from Pseudomonadota bacterium, assembly GCA_030633645.1. Classification (GTDB taxonomy): domain Bacteria; phylum Desulfobacterota; class DSM-4660; order Desulfatiglandales; family B25-G16; genus JADFWK01. The sequence continues at coordinate 89 of DAOVRY010000197.1, forward strand.
CGGCCCGTCCGTTTACCAAAGGTCCCACATCGGAAACTTCCGAACCTTTCTGTTTGAAGACATCCTCGTTCGGTATCTGGAGTATTCAGGCTACACTGTCAAGAGAGGTATGAATTTCACTGACGTTGAGGATAAGGCGCTCCAGGAGGCTGCAAAGAGAAAGATGAGCGTTGAGGCCCTTACTGAGAAAAATATTGAAGCCTTTATCCACGAAATGGATCTCCTGAGAATGAGGATTCCGGATTTCCTGCCCAGGGCATCTGAGTCCGTGGATTATGCCGCAGACATTATAGAACGTCTCTTCGAGCTTGGGATCGCATACTGGTATAGAGGAAATGTCTACTTTGACCCGTTACGATATCCTGGGTTTGGGGAGCTCTATGGCCTTGATATGACGCAATGGCCCGTTAGTAAGAGACGATTTCATAAAGATACGTATCGTGGATTGAGGTGGAACCGCGGAGATTTTATCCTCTGGCATGGATCCAACAAAGGAGAGAGAGTTTGCTGGGACACAAAGATCGGAAGAGGCAGGCCGGCTTGGAACATCCAGGATCCGTCTATGATCATACAATACTTCAATGAGACGCTCTCCATCTACTGCGGCGGTGTGGACAACCTCTACCGCCACCATGACTATTCCCGTGCAATCCTCGAATCCATACGGCCCTATCCCATGGCCACATTCTGGGTCCACTGCCAGCATCTTTATGTAAATCACGAAAAAATGTCTAAGAGCAAAGGAAATGTCTACTATATTGACACACTCGGTAAGCAAGGATACGACATAGGTGAGATAAGGTTTTTTCTTGTTTATGATCACTACCGGAAAAGGCTTAATTATTCGCTCAAGAGCATGAACCGAGCAGTCGAAAAACTGAGAAAATTTAAGGAAATGCTGAGCACCATCCAAAGACGAGCAGATGGGGCTCCGGATACGGATCGCAAAGCCCTTGAAAAAACGAAACGTATTTTTGTTGAGAAAATGGACAGCGATCTCGACGTAAAGGGAGCCTTTGATGGCTTGGAGGGATTCTTGTCTGCCCTTGATGTTAGGCATCTTAAACCTGCTACAGCCTCGGGCATCCTTCATGCCGTACGAAATATCGATGACGTTTTGCGCGTCATTTTCTAGCCCATCAGGAGATGAAATCCCCTTCTCTTCTGCTAAAAAGAAGTATGGGCCTCACAAATAATAAAAAGAGAGGAGATTCCTATGGACTTAACAGATCTCTACGAAAAAGGCGAAGGCCTGCTCAGGCAAAAGGATATCGGATTATTACTGGATGGGGTGGAAACCGGATTCATCCTTGATCATGACCGCCGTGTTCTGGATGATTATACATTCAGCCAGCATTGTATTGATGCCGGTGAAGCCAGCACAGCGTGTCACGTTCTCGGAGTAGAACTCGCCACCCCGGTCATCATGTCAGCCATGACATCCCCCATTCCTGCCATTGCCGACAATGGCCTCATACAAGTGGCGTTGGGTCTGAGAGAGGCCGGGAGTCTGATGTGGACCGGCACGCCCATTCCTCAGAACCTTAGGGAGATTACTGAAACAGGGGTCCCTGTGGCAGCCAACGTGAAACCCTTCGAAGATCGCAAGAAAATGTTCCGCAGCATTGAGGAAATTCAGGAAGCTGGAGTTCGATGGGTTGGCATTGAAATCGACTCTGGACAGGGCACCAAGATCAGAGATCAAATAAGAGCTACAGGTTGCGCGCCGCTTTCACTCAAGGAGCTCGAGGAAATCCGCAAAAAGGTCTCCCTTCCTCTGGTCTTTAAGGGGGTTTTGAGTCGAGTGGATGCCATGAAATCCGTGGATGCAGGTGCCGATGGCATCGTCGTTTCCAATCACGGAGCCCATACTCTTGATTATCTGCCCCATCCACTTCAGGTAATGGATGAAATCCTCGCAGCTGTAAAAGGAAGGACAGTCGTCATAGTAGACGGTGGGTTCCGTCGAGGAAGTGATGTGCTCAAAGGCTTGGCGTTTGGGGCCTCGCTCATAGGCCTCGGCAGACCGATTCTCTTTGGATTGGCAGCGGCAGGCAAACAAGGGGTCAGGGACGTTATCGATGGGATTACTCAGGAACTCAAACGAATCATGAGCATGGTGAGAGCACCCGAACCTAGTAGCGTTTATCGATATATCTTGATAGAGGACTGACCTAAGCTACTGGGGAAATCAGGGTAAGAGGCATGCGAAACGGTTTGATAAAAGAGGAGATAGCACCAAAGCAAGATACCTGCGAGTCATGGTAAAGCCCGCCAGCGTAGTTATGAATTCCGTACTGCCCACCAAACCAGGGTAACGGCAGTTACCCCCAAGACCATATCCGGTATCCACATAGCCAGGGCCGGGTTTATAGTGCCTGTCTCCGCGAGGCTGTCTGCCGACGAGAGCAAAATGTAGTAACCCGTAAAGATAGCAACACTCAGGGCAATCCCCCACGACCGTGCCCTTGTCTTCACCATTAAACCGAGGGGGAGCCCAAGAAGACCCAAGAGCAAGCAGGAAAAAGGAATCGAGAACTTCCTATAAAATTCTATGGACAAATTATTGTGCTGGTAACTTCCTCTTTTAGCTTCTTTGAGGTGACGCCTGAGCTCAGATAGAGACATCTCCTTTTCACCCTTCATCCGTGAGGAGAATCTTTTCATGATCTCAGACAATTCTATATTGAGATCATAGGACTTAAATCGCAGCACCTTGGATGCATCTAAGTCCTTGCTGACCATAAAGATCGATCCACCCTCGAGACCAAGGTTGATGGACATCTGCTGTGGATCTGAACTGATTCTTCCTTTCCGTGCAATAATGGTATTGGAAAGCTCTGGATCCCTCTCATCCAATATAAACACCCCTTCCATGGTCTGGTCCTGAGCCGAGATCTGATTGGCATAGAGTACTATGTTGGGGATGCTGTCGTTGAATACACCTTGTTTAATTCCAATACTGGTGTTCGACTGGGCCACCTCGAAGAGGAGTCTTGCCATGGAATGGTTCCCTTTTGGAAGGAGATAGATGGCCATAAAGGAGGCCAACAAATAGCAGATAATCGAAAAGGTGATAACCGGAGGAAAGAGCTGATACAAACTGATTCCGGATGATCTCAAGGCAATTATCTCATTGTCTTCATTGAGCCTTGAAAAGGCAATAAGGGAAGCCAAAAGGCTTGCCATGGGTAAGGTAAAAAAGAGAACATAGGGGAGGGTATACAAGGTTATGAGCAGAACCTGCACCAGGGATACTCCATGGTTGACCATCCATTCGGTCAGCCTTAATATCCTCCCGGCCAGCACAAGAAAGGTAAACACAACGAGGCTGGTCACAAAATTCGGAATCATCTCCTTAAAGATATAGATATCGATAATTTTCTTCATACCTTTGCCAGCGTTGATCTACCTTGTGCTTGCGGGATGATTTATCAATCATATCGCCAGGGCTTTTGTCGCAGAAACAAGGGAATCACCAAAGCGCTCCCTCTGATAATAAGCCTCTGCATTACCGCTCAGTAAGGCAGGCACCATAGAAAAAGTAGATGAAAAACAAGGTAATGTCAATGG
>DAOVRY010000268.1 GCA_030633645.1 Pseudomonadota bacterium
AATCAACAGCCCTTGACTGTCAAAATCGAGGCGCCCAACAGGATAGATCCTCTCTTTGATATCTATGATTAGATCCCTGATGATAGGCCTGCCTTCAGGGTCGCGCAAGGTGCTTACATACCCGAAGGGTTTGTTGAGCATCACATAGACCCTTCTTGGAGGACCAGGTATAGGATGGCCATCAACCTCGATAGCGTCTATGCCCCACACCGCTCTTGCACCAAGTTTTCTCTCTTTGTGCCCATTCACCATTACCAGGCCTTGAGAGATGAGTTCATCGGCGCGCCTTCTGGAGGCAATGCCTGCCATGGCAATAATCTTGTTCAACCGTTCCGCCTTTTTATTCGCCTTCGCCAGAATACCCTGCAGCTTGCTGCAGGGATGAATGGCGGGGCGAACGCGCCGAAGCTTGAACAGCGAAGGCGGGTTGGCTTCGGCGAATTCCGATTTGATACCCCGCAGCTTGCTGCGGGGAGTTTCATTGCTCGTCCTCTTCACCGCCAAGCTCTTCTATTTCCTTTAAGGTCGGAAGGGATGACAAGTCCTTTAAATCAAATACCTCGAGAAACGTTCCCGTTGTACCATAGATAATTGGTCTGCCTGGCAGGGGTTTTCGACCTACGATCCTAATCAAACCCTTTTTTAGTAGCAACCTAAGTATGCCGCCTACGTCCACACCTCGCAACCGTTCAATCTCCTGCCGGATGATGGGTTGCTTATAGGCAACAATGGACAGGGTTTCCAGTGCGGCTCTGCTCAATCTGGATTGCGTTGAGCTCACCATTTTGGCAATGTACGGTCTAAAACGGGGTAAAGTGCAAAACTGAAAGCCCTTAGCTACCTCCCTGATGATGAAGCTCCTCTTCATTTGTAGGTATTCGTCTTTCAGCTCCACCAGCATGGCCCTTATCTCCTTAAGATCCTTTTCTGGAAGAAGCTCACGAATCTGCTGAGGGGTTAGGGGTTCTTCGGATGCAAAAACAAGGGATTCTACTATGAGTTTGAGAGAATTATCCATAAGAAGTGCCTAAAGTACTTAAAGTTTAAAGTGCCTAAAATTAGTCAACCATTCAACTACTCAACCAATACGATATTCAACCGAGAGCCAATGCTGAAACCTGATTCCTGAGCGCTGAAAGCTTGCTTTGTCAAGCTTCCTTTTCCAATACCTCGAGCATTATATCACTACCTTCTTGCTCCTGAAAAACAGTCATAAATCCAGTTCTTACCAGCTCAAGTAAGGCCAGAAAGGTGCCGATCATTTCTGAAATGGAGGCTGTCTCGGGAAAAAGATCTCTAAAGGAGAGACTCTTTACCCCTTTTAGTTTGTCCCGTATTTCAACCATCTTTTCCTTCACAGACCAGGGCTCAGGTTTGAATCTGAGAACCGCACCGGGATGTTTTTCCTTCATAAGCCTTTTAAAGGCATCCATCAATCCATAGAGATTAACCTTGGCTGGGTTTATGTTGTCTTCCTCACCCCCTGTGCCATTCATTTCGATGCCCCTCTTGAAAACATCTCTGTAGAGAATATCCCTTGATGCTAATTCATCAGCAGCCTCTTTAAGTTTCATGTATTCCATAAGGGGCCTGAGAATTTCCTCCCGTGGATCTTCTATCTCCTCGAGATCATCATCTCTTTTTGGAAGGAGCATCTTTGATTTGATGTGCATCAGGGTAGATGCCATGAGCAGAAAATCACCGGCGACATTAATGTCCAAGGCTCTCATCAAGTCCAGATATTCCAGATACTGTTCGGTGATAGTAGCTATGGGTATGTCTGAGATATCTACCTCATTTATCTGGATCAGGTGCAATAGCAAATCAAGGGGACCTTCAAACACCTCGAGTCTTGTCTCAAAGGGCATTATTAGATCTTAACCGCCTCTCTCACTTCTTTCATGGTACTTTTGGCAATCTTACGCGCCTTTCTATTACCTTCCTCAATAATAGTGTCTATAGTTCTGGGATTGGCCTCCAACTTTTTCCTCTTCTCTCTTATCGGTTCCAGGGACCGGTTCAGACTGGCTGCCATGATTCGCTTGCAATCCACGCAACCGATGGTCGCTTTACGGCAGCTTTCATCGATCTCTTTTACCTTCTCTTTATCAGTATATAACTCATGAAAGGTGAAGACGTTGCAGTACCCTGGCCTGCCAGGATCAGATCTTCTGGCCCTCTGAGGATCAGTAATCATCTCATCCACCTTTTTTTCTATGACCTCCTTTGAATCAGAGATAAAGATGGCATTATCATATCCCTTGCTCATCTTCCTCCGGTCTATCCCAAGTATCTTGGCCTCTGGGGTTAAAAGAACCTCTGGCAGAGGAAAAACATTTGAATAGAAATGATTAAAGCGCCGCGCTATCTCTCGTGTCAATTCAACATGGGGGCTCTGGTCCTCTCCGACAGGCACACCATGTGCTTTATACATCAGGATATCTGCTGCCTGCAGAACCGGGTAGCCTAAAAATCCATAGGTATAAAGATTTCTTTGGGCCATTTCCTTGAGCTGTTCCTTATAGGTAGGGTTTCTTTCCAGCCATGATAGCGGTGTTACCATGGTAAAAATCAGATGCAGCTCAGCATGCTCCTTTATGCTTGACTGAATAAAGAACACTGATTTCTCGGGGTCAAGACCGACTGAAATCCAGTCAATAATGATGTCCTTGGTGGTTTCCTTTATAATCTCCGGATGTTCATATTCACTCGTTAAGGCATGCCAGTCAGCGATAAAATAAAAGCACTGGTAATCCTCTTGAAGAGAGCGCCAGTTATTTAAGGCCCCATGGACGTGCCCGAGATGCAGTTTGCCAGTCGGTCTCATGCCGCTGACAATTCTGTTTTTCCCCATCGTTTAGTCCTCCAGATGTGAATAAAGCTACCGATTCTAACTTGTAGCTTCTAACCCTACAACTACACTTTGGCTGAGAAGTCATTCTGAGT
>DAOVRY010000056.1 GCA_030633645.1 Pseudomonadota bacterium
GGGTATCTTTTTTTTGGATTATGCCCTCACATAGTTTAGATTAGTGGGAGTTTCAAAATGGTTTATATAGATGGAGCCTATGATTCTAAGGCTTGGGGCGCAATAAACCATTTTGAAACGACCCAGTAAGGGGCCATATCACAGGGCATAACCAAAAAAAAGATACCCATACCCTGGAAGAAGCTCAAAAATCAATATGTTAGGTTTCACTATGACGTGGCCCTGGTGTGGAAATAGCTTGCCAAGATCGAGACATTTGAATATATAAGGCATAAACTTTTTTGGGAAGAGAGATACATGCCAACGATTAATCAACTCGTTAAAAAAGGACGGCAGAAGGTAAAGAAGAAGATTAAGACCCCAGCCCTCAAAGGGTGTCCTCAAAGAAGAGGTGTGTGTATCAGGGTATATACATCAACGCCTAAGAAACCTAACTCTGCTTTGCGCAAGGTCGCACGGGTACGGCTGACCAATGGAATGGAGGTTACATCATACATACCAGGCATCGGGCACAATCTTCAGGAACACTCTGTTGTTCTGATACGGGGTGGGAGAGTCAAGGATCTACCAGGAATCAGATATCACATAATTCGGGGTACCTTGGATAGTTCAGGTGTCGAAGATCGCCGAAGGGGTCGCTCAAAATATGGGGCTAAAAGGCCCAAGGGGATCTAGGTTTTAGAGAGAGTCCTGTGGAGACGTTAGAATGACGAGAAAAGCAGAGGTCATTAAGAGAGAGATCTTGCCTGACCCAAAATACAAGAGTGAATTAGTGACTCGATTTACTAATAGAATCATGAAGAAGGGCAAAAAGAATTTGGCGCAATCTATCCTCTATGAGGCCTTTGATATTATGCATCAGAAGACCAAAGAGGATCCTCTATCGCTTTTTCAGAAGGCTATTGAAAATGTGAAGCCGGCAGTTGAAGTGAGATCGAGGAGGGTCGGGGGGTCCACCTATCAAGTTCCAACGGAGGTGAGAACGTTCAGGAGGAACACACTGAGTATTAGGTGGATTCTTACCTATGCTCGGCAAAGAGGCGAGAAAAGCATGCCAGCAAAATTAGCTGGTGAACTGATTGATGCTGCCAATGGAAGGGGTGGTGCCTTTAAGAAAAAGGAGGATATACACAGAATGGCCGAGGCTAACAAGGCTTTTGCCCATTATCGTTGGTAGAATTGAAATTGGTTTTGTTAGTTTTACTGGTTTGATCAGTTTCATTGGTTCGGTGCTTAAGGCTTTCAGAAATACATAAGCAGATCGCCAACCGAAAATCTTCTTCTAAGAAAACCAATGGAGCTCCCTGCAGCAAGCTGCAGGGTATTTCGGCGAAGGCGAATAAAACCAATGCAACAAATTTAACCAATTAAACAGATATTTATATTGCCATTATTGGTAACAAGAGAACTTATTTTAAGGAGGTAACCACCATGGCCAAAGAAAAGTTTAAGAGGACAAAGCCGCATGTCAATGTGGGTACCATTGGTCATATAGACCATGGCAAGACAACCCTGACCGCGGCAATCACCCTCTGTTTATCAAAGGTAGGGAGGGCTGATTACATATCCTTTGATGAAATCGATAAGGCGCCAGAAGAAAAGGAGAGGGGAATTACCATAGCCACTGCTCATGTGGAGTATGAGACCGAAAAACGGCACTATGCCCATGTAGACTGCCCTGGTCACGCAGATTATATCAAGAATATGATCACCGGTGCAGCACAGATGGATGGTGCTGTGTTGGTTGTTGGTGCAGATGATGGTCCCATGCCCCAGACCAGGGAGCACATCCTGTTGGCACGGCAGGTCGGGGTCCCGAGCATTGTCGTGTTTTTAAACAAAACCGACATGGTTGATGACAAGGAGTTGATCGAGTTGGTTGACTTAGAGCTGCGGGAGCTGTTGACCAAGTATGAATTCCCCGGTGAAGACACTCCGATCGTGCATGGTTCTGCCTTGAAGGCATTAGAGTGTGGGTGTGGCAAGAAGGAGTGTGCCAACTGCGGTCCTGTTATGGAGTTACTGGATGCCATTGATGAGTTCATACCAGAGCCGGTGAGAGACACCGACAAACCATTCTTGATGCCCATAGAAGATGTGTTCAGCATCTCAGGTCGGGGCACTGTGGTGACCGGCAGGGTAGACCGGGGTATTGTCAAGGTAGGCGATGAGGTAGAGATTGTCGGTATAAGAGAGACCGAAAAAACCGTGTGCACCGGTGTTGAGATGTTCAGGAAGATCCTTGATGAAGGAAGGGCAGGTGACAATATTGGGGTCTTGCTCAGGGGGATCAAGAGAGAAGAGGTTGAGCGGGGACAGGTAGTAGCAAAGCCTGGCTCCATAACCCCCCATACGAAATTCAAGGCAGAGGCCTACATACTGACGAAAGAAGAAGGAGGCAGACATACCCCATTTTTCAATGGATACCGGCCGCAATTCTATTTCCGGACAACCGATGTGACCGCTGTCGTTACCCTCCCAGAGGGCGTAGAGATGGTGATGCCCGGTGACAATGTTTCCCTGGAGGTAAATCTGATAACACCCATAGCCATGGAAAAGGAACTCCGCTTTGCTATCCGTGAAGGTGGAAAGACTGTTGGTGCAGGAGTAATAAGCGATATCGTAGAGTAAGAGAAGAAGGGCGCAATGAACAAGCAGAAGATCCGAATCAGGTTAAAGGCTTACGACCATAAGCTGTTAGATCAATCTGTCTCCGAGATTGTGGACACCGCTCGCGGAACCGGGGCAAAGATCGTCGGTCCCATACCGCTTCCAACGGAAATTAATAAATACTGTGTTTTGAGATCACCCCATGTTGATAAGAAATCGAGAGAGCAATTCGAGATAAGGACACATAAGCGGCTGATAGATATTCTTGAACCTACCCAACAGACAGTGGATGCCCTTATGAAACTGGATCTCGCTGCAGGCGTGGATGTTGAGATAAAGCTATAGGAACAGGGAAAGATGAGCAAAGGCATTTTGGGAAAGAAGCTTGGCACGACGCGTGTTTTTCGTGAGAACGGTCAAAGCATACCTGTCTCTGCAGTGGAGGTTGGCCCCTGTTACATAATTCAGATTAAACGGACCGAGAAGGATGGCTACAATGCCATCCAGATAGGATTTCAGCCAAGGAAAAAGGAACGGCTGAATAAGCCACTCAGTGGTCATTACAGGGCAGCAGGAAAAGGTGGCTTCACCTTCTTGCGGGAGCTCCGAGTAGATGATCTTGAACCCTATGAGCTCGGTCAGGAGATTACGAGTGAGATATTTGATGTTGGAGATCGAGTAATGGTTAGGGGCGTGAGCAAAGGAAGGGGCTTTTCTGGCGTTGTTAAACGATGGGGCTTTAGCGGAGGAGATACCAGTCACGGTTGCCGTTCCCACAGAGTTCCGGGCTCACTTGGTGCCAGTGCAACTCCGAGCAGGGTGATGAAGGGGAAAAAGCTCCCTGGCAGGATGGGCAATCAAAGGGTGACCGTTAAGAATTTGAAGGTCGTTGATGTTATAAGGGAAAAGAACCTGATTCTCGTAAAGGGAGCAGTTCCTGGCAGCAAAGGGGGCTTGGTGGAGGTAATGAGAACTGGTTAGTCCGACCCGCGGCAGAGAGCCAGATTAGTTTTCGAGGGGGATCGAGAAGGTTAGGGTGATGGCCCGTATAGATATACACAATGTAGACGCGGAGAAGATTTCGCAGCGAGATATCAGGGACGATATCTTCGCTGTTCCTATTAGAGAAGATATTCTTCATGAGGTGGTGCTGAGCCAGTTGGCTCATCGTCGTTCTGGTAGCGCGTCGACCAAAAGTAGATCAGAAATACGGGCGAGTACCAGGAAATTATGGCGTCAGAAAGGTACGGGTAGGGCCAGGGTTGGGGCAGCCTCCTCTCCATTGCGGAGGGGTGGTGGCGTTACTTTTGGGCCTACACCGAGAGATTACTCCCTAAAGGTGAACAGAAAGGTAAGAAAGGCAGCCTTACGGATGGCCTTGGCCGATAAATTCAAAACAGGACAGGTTATCGTAGTTGATGATTTTCAACTTGAGGAGATTAAGACAAAGAGACTCTCTGAGATCTTGCAGAACTTTAAGGCAGACAGTGTTCTCATCGTTTCGGAAAAACCAGATGAGATCCTTGAGAAATCTTCCAGAAATATTCCAAACATTAAACTTCTCAGGGCTGAAGGTCTTAATGTGTATGATATCTTACATTACAAATATCTGCTATTTGTTGAACCTGCTTTGGGCATAGTTGAGGAGGACCTCGCTCAGTGATGGATTCTTATCAGGTACTGAAAAGACCCCTGGTTACAGAGAAAGGCACAAAACAAAAAGAGCAAGCCAATCAAATAGCGTTTGAAGTGGATAGGCGGGCTAATAAGATTTTGGTTAGGAATGCTGTTGAGAACATATTCAAGGTGAAGGTTATCGGTGTAAAGGTGATAAATGTTAAGGGTAAAGAGCGCCGGATAGGAAGGAATGTAGGGAAAAAGCCAGACTGGAAAAAGGCGATTGTAAGAATTGCCCCAGGTGAGGCTATTGAATTTTTTGAGGGGGTCTAACGAGGATACCGTATGGCACTTAGAAAGAACAATCCAACCTCACCGGGGAGGCGGTTTCAGACAGTATCTACTTTTGCTGAGCTTACCCGTACTAAGCCGGAGAAGGGCTTATTGACACCAATAAAGAGGTCTGGGGGGAGAAATTCTGCTGGCCGGATAACCTCCAGATATATAGGAGGAGGTCACAAGAGGAGATATAGGGTCATCGATTTCAAAAGGAATAAGGACAGCGTTCCTGCAAGAGTAGCGTCCATAGAATATGACCCTAATCGGTCTGCAAGGATTGCCCTCCTTCACTATTTAGATGGCGAGAAGCGCTATATACTGGCCCCTGATAAATTGCAGGTTGGTGATCGCGTAGAATCTGGAACAGATGTAGATATCAGGACAGGGAACACGTTGGCCTTAAGAAATATTCCTCTTGGCACCCACATACATAACATAGAGTTACAGAGGGGTGGTGGCGGACAATTAGCGAGAAGCGCAGGGGGATATGCTCAATTGGTTGCCAAGGAAGGAGGCTATGCACAGATTAGGCTGCCTTCGGGTGAGGTTAGAATGATCTTGTTGGATTGCCGGGCCACCATTGGTGAGGTCGGGAATTTAGATCATGAGAATATTTCCTTGGGTAAGGCGGGAAGGACCTCGTGGTCCGGAAGAAGGCCCCATGTAAGAGGTGTAGCCATGAATCCGGTTGATCATCCACTGGGAGGTGGAGAAGGGAAGTCGTCAGGGGGGAGGCATCCAGTTACCCCTTGGGGGGTTCCTACGAAAGGCTACCGGACGAGGCGTGCTAAAAAAAGCGATGGATTGATTATCAAGAGAAGGAAGTAGGAAAGGAGAAAGGCTTGCCACGCTCAGTAAAGAAGGGACCGTTTGTTGATGAGAGTTTGATGAAAAAGGCAAAGCGGGTCACGGAGGAGAACTCCCACCAAGTCATTAAGACATGGTCGAGGCGGTCTACTATTTTACCCGAGTTTATTGGGCTGACGTTTGCTGTACATAATGGAAAGAAATTCGTTCCAGTATTCATAACCGAGGATATGGTGGGGCACAAATTCGGTGAGTTTTCGCCCACGAGGACATTTTACAGCCATGCTGGAGGCGATAAGAAATCACGCCTGAAGGGGAAGAAATAGTAAGAGGAAAGGCGGACACAAGACCAGGTAAGGTTAGGTTACGAGATGGAAGTGAGGGCTATTGCGAAATATATACGGGTGTCTCCCCGGAAGGTTAGATTACTTATGAGGGAGGTAGAAGGAAAAAAGGTTGAAGAGGCACTTAACCTCCTCACCTTCGCTCCCCAAAAAGGGGCCCCTATCCTGCGCAAGTTAATCAATTCCGCTGTAGCCAATGCTGGCCAGTATCCTGATATTGATGTCGATAATCTGTTTATAAAACAAATAGTTGCTAATGAAGGGCCAACCCTCAAACGGTTTAGGCCAAGAGCTATGGGCCGGGCAGCAAGGATAAGAAAGAGAACCAGTCATTTGACGGTCATACTTGATGAGAAATAGCACTGTGAAGAGCGCCTAAGTCCTTCGATTCATAAGTTCGATGACGAACTTATTCA
>DAOVRY010000019.1 GCA_030633645.1 Pseudomonadota bacterium
CCGGATGTCTCTTTGGGATGGATAAAGGCGATCCGTGCCCCACCAGCACCTTTCCGGGGTTCCTGATCAATTAATCGGACTCCCTTTTCCTTGAGCTCTGCCAAGGCCTCATCAAGATTCTCTACCCGGAATGCAATATGCTGCACCCCTTGACCTCGTGCCTCAATGAACTTTGCTACCGGGCCATCCGGTGCGGTTGACTCAAGCAATTCAAGCTCACTGTCGGTAATGGGGAAGAAGCCCGTTTTTACCTTTTGTTCTTCAATGAGCTCCGTTTTTTCGAATTTCAGTCCCAAGACGTCGGCAAAAAATTTCTTTCCCTCTTCAATACTCTTTACGGCAATCCCTATGTGATCGATGTGTTTTATCTTCATACCTCCCTCCTTTTATTTGGTGTCCGTTGTTAGTGGTCCGTTGTCCGTTGCAGGCAATCTTTGACAGGCTGTTGCCCAAACGGAAATCCCTTTGAGCGGTCATTAAAACGTTTCTTGCCAAGAAATGTTGGCGAAGTGGAAGACAAGCGATGTCAACTGTTTGAGCCCTAAAGGCGAGTTTTGACATCGCCTGGAGGGAGCCTTAGATTTATCAAAAGACGTTTTAGACCAAGGGAAAAGGGATTTCGGCAACAGCCTGTTGAGTGGTAACCATGAACAACCAAACAGTTACCATTCCGTGCTTGCAATTTTTTTGTCCCTAAGTAAAATGTAAAGTTACCATCACACTTGCAGAAAAAAGCAAATGCTGTATAAACCCTACAACGTATTTGTGGATTTCGTCTCTAACTATATCAACTAGATATTTGGTAACTACTCAGGTTCAAAGTTCCTGGGTTCACGGTTAAACTGATGAAAGAGAGGTTCGATTTCGAGACGAATGCGGAGTTCATCCGGTTCTTCCGATACGCTAAGCGGTCTTGCACAGAAGTCCAGAGTGATCCCTATGTCAGCCTGGATACACCCAACCGTGAACTGTGAACCTTGAACCTGACAACCTGAATAGTTACGATATTTGCAAAAATAAAACATATTGTCTAAAATTCAATAAGTTATGTAATAGGGCAAGTATGCAGGGACTATTCAGATATAGCCCTAGAGATGAGAAAGGGCAAAATCAATCAAGCTTCAATGAGTTCGAGGCCACAGAGCTTTATTGCCCCAAGTGTGGGAGGGCTGTGCCGGTTACCAAGACCCTCCTCCTGATTTTACCTGAAGGAGACAAGTATGAATACCGGTGCCGGTTCTGCGGCACCCCGGTAGGGGACAAGATGGACCGGAACGGTCAGTACTATTCTATACTAAAGGTATAGGTATGGGTTAGTAGTTAGGCTGTTGAATATGACTCTTTCTGGCTGCACAAAAGGGTAAAATAGAGAATATAAGCAGAGGATCTCACCTCATTATATAGTTTGAATAGAAATGCTGCAAAGGTCTCAACACCCTATTTAAATTTGTATTGGATTCCGAATCCGAAACCAGTAATAGCTTTGTCGTATACTATTCCGCTGGATGTTGTTCCTTCTTCGTAGAAACTGTGCATTAAAGCAAAGTTTAGATTCAGGTCAGGAATAACCTCATACAATAACCCACCACAAACAGTCTGTGCATCGAGTTCTGGAGCCTCCGGTAGCATTTCATCCGGACTTATGCCCGTATTGGTAAGCATGTATCCAACGCTTCCCTTCAGCTTAGGGCTAAAGGTATAGGTAAGGGCAACAGCCAGATCGTAGCTATTCCCCCCCTTGCTCTCATCGCGGGTTGTTGACGCCCGATCCTCCCAGGTCGCATTCTTCTCCAGGTAGTAGGTATAGCTTGCCTCGACCCGGACCTTGGGGGTAATCGTATAACCAACACCAAGCCCCAGCAGGCCAGGAAGGTCTCTCCTCAGCTTTTCGCCCTGGGTAATCAGTGGTACGTCCATTTTCTTTACATCGGCTTCGAAATCAAGTTTTGTATCGGTTTCATACCTGATACCAATGTTTAGGTCTGGTGTTGGAGCAATATTGACACCCACGAAGCCTCCCCAGCCATCCGCTGTTTCCTCATAGTCTATGGCATAGGTCGTGGCAGGGGCAAGGCCAGAAACGGTGGCTGAGCCTTTTGCCTCTTTTGATGCATCTATATATCGCACCCCAAGGGATACCGAAATCATATCATTGAATTCGTAAGCCCCTCCCAGGGTGTAACCATAATAGAAGCTATCAGCTTCAAGCTTTTGGCTGTCGATAGCACTGAAAAAACCGCCCGATCCTGCTATTATTTGACTGGCAAGGGCGAATGTTGTCGCGTTCCCCTGGTCATATTCCACCTTCCCACCCCCACAGGGTATGGTAAAGGCAGCAAAGGCCGCCCACTTGTCCGTTTTATAAAGGCCAAACAGCCCGGGTATCGTTGAAGGTGCATCAGACTCGTACTCTGTTCCACCAATCGTATTCGAGTAATCTTTTAAAGCATGAAAAATGGCTAAGTTTACGTACGCACCGTTCTCCATCTTCATCACGCCGGCAGGGTTATAAACGGTGGCATCCGCTGCATCGGTCGCTGCATTTCTACTGAAGGTTCTAAGATACTCAGCACTGAAATTCTGCTTATTGTCTATACCGCCAGCAAAAAGTAGAGAAGCTCCAGAAAAAATCAGACCTACTGCAAACACAACCATAAGCTTTTTCATGACCTATCCTCCTTCTAAGGTTTCCGGTTATAAATAGCTATTGAATTAGCGGCCTAATGCCTGGCGTAAGCAGTACACGGGACACATCCAGTAGACTAACTTGCTTGTATGGGAATTTCCTTTTTTGAAAAGAGCACTCAACCCAAGTAGAGCAAAAAATATAGAGAATCTCTATTAGAAAGTCAAAGAAAAAAAGATAAAAGCAATACTGATATCTTTTTTCTAGATTTTTCGAAAAAAATTCAAAAAACCTTGACATTTCTCCTGTGAGGTGATAGATGGCACTCGAGAGTCATATTTTCATCTAAGCAAACCTGCAGAGAAAGGAGGTGAACAGAGGAGGTTTTTGTAAGTTTGTTTCAAATGGTGTTTTTTAACCGAAACTTTTTTTGGAGGAAAGAGTTATGCGAAAATTACTAATTGCACTTGTAGCTGTTGCATTTGTCGTTGCTTTTACAGTACCTGCTATAGCTGCTGAATGGGGCTTTTACGGAAGTGCCAGGTTGAGTACCTTTATGGATTCTGATTCCAAAGAGACAACAGCAGCAGGCCTCTATGATGATGATGATCTGACATGGGGTTTGCAGGGGAATAGCAGGATCGGAGCCACGGTAAAGGCCGGTGATATTGGTGGCGGGTTTGAGTACGGCTCAGGTCCTAACCTAAGAAAGCTATATGGCACCTGGACATTTGGTGCAGGAACGCTCCTGGTTGGGCAGACCTACACCCCGGTAAACAATTTTTACTCGAACCAGGTCTATGGTGGGGATGCTGACCTGTTGCCATACGGCGGTATCTATGATGGCCGTAGGCCCATGCTCCAGCTTTCCATGGGAGGATTCAAGGTGGCCTTGGTGGAACCGAACACTAAAAATATTGATCCTGTGACTACAACGACTACTTGGCCTGGTGGTGTGGAGACCGTTACGACGACAGGCACATTTGCAGACACTGATACCACACTGCCCAAGCTAGAGGCCAGCTATGGCTTTAACCTTGGCCCTGTAAAGTTGACCTTAATGGGCCTGTACAACACCTATGATGTGGTTGATGCCACTGATAGGGAAGAAAGTATCAGTTCCTATTTCTTTGGCCTTGCCTTCAAGATTCCTGTTGGAGCAGCCTATATCAACGGGAATCTCTGGGGTGGCCAGAACCTGGGGACAACTGGAATGTGGTTAACGGGAGACGCTGATCCAACATGGGATTCTACCAACAATAAAATCGTAGACAACGATAGTCTTGGCTATTATCTGGTTGCTGGCTTTAAGGCGAGCGATATGTTGACTTTCGAGGCCGGCTATGGTTACCTGGAGCATGAACTTGATGTGAGCGGCTCCAATGCGGACGATACTAGTACCTACTATGTCAATGCAACGATCAATCTGGCCAAGGGCTGCTTTGTAGTCCCAGAAATTGGCAAGATCGATTATAAGGAAAGTGCCGCTAAGGTTGATCAAGGCGACACTACTTACTTCGGCGCCAAATGGCAGATTAACTTCTAAGACTCATATTTAGTCGCTCTTAGAGCTAAAAAACCTGGGGTTTTAGTTTAGCCCCGGGTTTTTTATTGACTGGATCGTTACTTGTTGCTGGTTGCTTGCCCTGTGGAATGAGATTCTTGAAACCACCTAGTGCCGGTTGCCTTGGGGAGTTAGCCTTCTCTTTGCATTTGCCCACTCCTTATTCCACAGGGCGGGTTTCTGCCTGCCCGCCATCGGCTTCGCCTTCAGGCGAGGCGGGCGGGGATGCTGGATAAAAGGAAATATCGGTTGATAATTCAGATCCCTTTCATTATATTATTATGTCATAAAAGAAGGAATTATGGAAAGAAAGAGATACATATCCTGGAAGGATAAGGATATGTGTAGACAATTTGGGATTGCTCATATGATGAAATTCTTCGCGAACTCGCATTTGCTCGAATGATCACGTGGTTTTGAAGATTTTAGTGCAAATCGCACAATAGGTAATGATAAAGTGAAACAAAGAATTAAAACATGGCGGAGATAAGTTGGACAGCAGAAGCTGAAGAATGGATGGTTGAACAAATTTAATAAATAAAACCAATAAAACAGGATTGCGTGAGACAAAGATGAATACAAATTTTTTGCTAGAAAAGCACCAAATTCATGAACGAGGGCATTGCAATATCATCCTCGCCATAGTATTTCCTGTCATCTTGGTGTTCCTCACATTCTGTCTTCCTCTATCCTCCCACGGGTCTACAAAAACCCTTATCCTTTTACCATTAAAGATCTATGCCGATCAATCCAAGTCCTACCTTGGGCAGGGGGTTAGGAGCATGCTGCTTTCCCGGCTTTCCGGAGGGGATATAGAGGTTATAGGTGACGAAAAGGTTACCTCTCTTCTCGGGGAAGAGGAGAAAGCGGGAATAACCGTTCAGAAAAGGGCCGAGGAGTTGGCCAGGCGTCTCGATGCAGACTGTGCCATCTTTGGGAGCATCACTGCTATAGGCGGCGGGTATAGTCTGGATCTATCACTGCTCCAGATAAGTCAAAGCGGGTCCACAGTGACAAGGGTTTCTAAGGCCGTGGATGAAGATCAATTCATTCCTCAATTGTCTGATGTAACGTATCAGTTAAGGGCTATCATCGAAGGAAAAGAGATACCTACCCAGAAAATGGAAGAGAAGGCAACCATTTTACCAAAACCAGAGACGGCAAAAGGTATCTTTTCAAAATTAGAGCAGGATAAGCAGGGACCAGCGGTCGTAGAAAAGGGTCTCTTTTTTAAGCCTACCAAGGAATACCAGGCTTTCAAACCAACAGGTAAGATCACAATAGATATGACTGTTATGGCCTTTGCTATGGGAGATCTAGATGGTAATGGGATGCCTGAACTACTTGCTCTTGGACGGAAGAGGCTTAATATCTACCAGAGACAAGGAACGTCCTTTGCCCTCAAGGAAAGTCTCAAGGCAGACCTTGGTGAGGATTTTCTTAAGGTCAGTGCCGGCGATACCGATAATAATGGTCGAGCAGAGATCTATCTAGTAAGCCGCTATGGTCAAAGGGCCCGGAGCACTGTTCTGGAATGGACCGGAGAATTTAAAAGAATTTATCGCCGGATAGGCCACATGCAGGCAGTAAAGGATCCAGGTTTAAACAAATCCCTGGTACTCTTTCAGGACTCCAAGGTTGATGAGTTTTTTAGTGGCAGGATATATGTTATGAATTACGATCAAAAGGGAAAATTTACCCAAAGTGAACAACTACCTGAACTCAGAGGAGTCCAGTTCTATACCTTAACCTTTTTTGACTTTGATAAAGACAAAGAGGCGGAATGGCTTGGTTTAGGAGAGGAATCCAGGCTTTATGTGTGGGACAACCAGGGTGACACCATGTGGAGCGGAGACAAACATCTCGGAGGCACCAACAACAGCATCCGGTTAGGAGATATGCCTCGTGGGGATTTACCCCCCAGGATTGCCTTTAACAGCAGACTCCTGGTAACAGATATTGACGGAGATGGAAAAAAGGAGATTTTAGCCATCAAAAACATACCTCTGATAGAACATACACTTGATTTCAAGGTCTATACTAAGTCAAATCTGATCGCCTACAGAGTGGAAGGTACAAGCCTCTTTCCAGCATGGACAACCAGGGACATTGATTACTGTCTAATGGATACGCAGATGGAGGGCTCAACCCTCTTTCTTGCCGCACAAAAGGCCAAAATGACAGCCTTCACCAAAGGCTCTGGCCTTATCATGTGGTTTGAATAGGAACTGGTTTAATTGGTTCTATTGGCTTTATTGGTTTTATTGGTTGAAAACAGTATGTGCCAACTATAGTAAGTTTTGAAACTCTCGAGTGTTGTCTTGTCCCACTCAATGCCAATCTCTTAGGGTTCTGCCCAGAGGCTAATTGAAGAAAGACAATTATAGAACTTTTCTTTTAGTGTTTTCTAAAGGTCAAGAAAGGGTACCAATTCAATTTCCGTTCCCTAACCGAATTTCTTTCCCGACGAAATGATCCAACACAACCAATCCAACCAATAAAACCAATGAAACAAGTTAAACCTAATATTGACTCAACTCCCTGCCGGAGTAAACCATTTTCTCAACCTTTTCATATACCAGCTCGGTCGGGGTTTTCCCTGTTTCCCTGGCTTGCTCAAGGAGTTCTCTGAAATGAGTGCGACAGGGCAGCTCGATTTTTGGTTTTAACTGTTCTTCGGTAGCCTCATCCTGTAGCTGCCACAGCACAGCGGCTGCTATAACCCCACCAGTATTGTGTGCCCAATCCACGGCAAAGAGGATTCCAGCATCGGCAACCTTTTTGGCCAGCTCAATTTCCCCCTCTTTACTGGTTGCCCTAAGCTGGTTATTGGCTGAACCGAGTATTATCTTGAACTTGAACTGCGGTATCCTCTCCTCAGTTATGACGCCACCCATAGCACAGGGAGAAAAGATATCGGCATCTACCGTATATATCTCATCTGGCGGCACATCTCTGACTCTTTCTGAGCCGTATTTTTGCTGAAGTTGCTGCACCTTGCCTGGGTCTGTATCGGTAACCACAAGCCGAGCACCATCATCCAGCAGATACTCAGCCAACGGAAAGCCCACATGCCCCAACCCCTGTATGGCGATTGTTTTCCCGGACAGGTCTTTGGTTCCATATAGGAAGTCGCACGCCTCCTTTATAGCGCAGAGCTCGCCGTAGGCAGTAGGGGTTCCAGTTGAAGCCAGAGGGCTCTTTGTTCCACCAATGAAGTTTCTGGTAAATCGTTCATGGATAACATCCACCATGGCCTCATCAAGGCCCATATCGGCTCCTACGAAAACCCGGCATCTATCAGGGATATAACTCAGAAAACCCATGGTCTCGAAGTTGTCTAATCTGACGGGTGCGCATTGCACGACCGTTTTGCACCCGCCATAGGGTAGGGCCGCAACTGCATTCTTATAGCTCATAGCGCGGGAGAGATTCAGGCCATCTATAATAACATCTATCTCAGGCTCATCCAGGTCATGTCGTCGCATGGCTCCTGCTCGAAGGACATGCTGTCTATTCTCCAGGCCCAGAGTGACACTATGTTTACAGAAGGCCACCCTGATATTTTTCCTACGATGATAAAAGAACTCAATACCTTCATGTCTACCCTCTCTCATAAGCTGTTCAATGCGCTCAAGATACTCCCCTAAACCGAGTTCTCTAAAATCGGCAACCAATTGTTCAGTGCCTTCCGCTCTGTAATTCTGGGTCAGAATATCAAGGTATGTAAAATTGGTGGTATATTTACTAAACTCAAGGTCGTCATCCCACTCCTTCATTCCCCTCAAAAAAAACCTGTTCTCTCTATGGCTAAAGAAAATCTCCAGGCTCGTCAGGTCTTTCTTTTCTATGAAATCAAATATACCATCTGCTTTCATTGTTTTGACCTCTTATTTTTTGATTGCCCAGGTATCCGTGTCTCTCTGCCCGATATCATCTTTTTTCACTGGCCTACGTATCGGCGGGCTGTTGCCCAAACGGAATCCCTTTGAGCGGTCATTGCTACTGAGAGCATCAAATAGTTTGCAATATCGGGAGGGGCATGGGGTCTTTTCTGTTGTGACTGGTGGGAGGCGGCTGTCCTTTTCACGACTTATCAGTGGGGGAAGCCGCAGCTCTCCCGACTTGTGGGGAGAGAATGCGGTGGGGGCAAGTATCCCCCGTTGATAAGTCGTAGAAAAGACCAGGCCGGGAGCCTC
>DAOVRY010000120.1 GCA_030633645.1 Pseudomonadota bacterium
GATCACCTTTGAGATTAGATACATCTATCGCTTCTATGTGTACTGGCTTGCTCCTCAAGTGCAATAAACATTTTGCTTCCTCAAGAAGAGCAGACTGGTCAGTTTTTTGCCGTCTTAACAGTATATTGTCAGCGTTCACCACAGCCATGTTCGCAAGCCGTCTCTTAGCTCCCTTGGACGGAACCAAAATAGATACCTTTTTCCCAGCCATCCCCGTCAACCACTCAGAGATCAGTTTTCTGTCATCTATTGCATCTGATAGGATTATGTCAGGGGGAATAAATTGTTTCTCTCGGTAGTATTGTTTGAGGAAGGCCTCCAGTATTTCACTTGAATACTCCCACGCTCCACCTATGGAATAACTCCTGCTTCCAACCATGGAACCACCCCGCACCAAGAGAATCACCACCTCTGCTTCTTTACCTGAATGAGATAGTCCGATAATATCTTGATCCCTCATCTTGCTGGAAACTACTGTTTGCTTTTCCACGGTTTTTTCTATAGCCCTGATTTGATCTCTGACCATGGCAGCCTTTTCAAAATTGAGCTCTCTCGAGGCATTTTCCATCACCTTCTTTAGTTTCGAGATCAATTCTCTGTCCCGCCCCTCCAAAAATAACCTTACCTGATCAACTAACTCCTGATAATCCTCTCTGCTGACATCCATACAACAGGGCGCCAGACACCTGCCGAGCTGATAATTCAGACAAGGCCTCGACCGCTTGGGGATCTCCCTGGTAGTACATTTTCTCAAAGGAAAGATAGGGCCTATCAAGCGCAGAGTGGAGCGTACCTCTGACACAGATGGAAACGGGCCGAAATAGAGAGCCCCGTCATTTCTCATCCTTCGTACAATAGTCAAACGAGGATACCTGTTATTGATATCCAGCTTAACGAAAGGATAATTGGCATCATCCCTTAGATCTACATTATACCTGGGCCGATATTTTTTTATGAGATTCCCTTCAAGTATCAAGGCCTCAGTTTCCGTACCAGTTATGATATGATCTATTCTCTGGGCGTTCCTGCTAATGTAGGATAATTTACGGGACTGATTACTGCCCTGAGTGAAATAAGAATTGATGCGTTTGTGTAAGTTTTTGGCCTTGCCAATATAGATTATCTTTCCAGACTTATCCTTGAAGAGATAAACCCCTGGCTTTTGAGGAAATTCTTTGATGGTATCACTACTCAGCATTGTTCAATCCCATCCACGAAGGCATCGCTTATTGCCAGTTGCCAATTGGCACGTGCTGAGGTATCGTGAGGAGCCAAAACACTCTTTGCCTATGGGAACCTCATGACCTCCCTAGAGCCTGAATGATCACCCACTATTTTTATGCAAACACCTTTGAACCATGCCAACGTATGGTATACTATATACTATAATCTTTTACTAAGGGGAGCATAAATTTATTTGCATAGGGTATAGCTGAGATGATCAGGAGAGGGTCATGAGGTCTTTTTTGATGTGACTGGTGGCCCGCGACGAGCTCGGCCGAGTCGGAGGCCGCTGTCCTTTTCAAGGCTTATCTGCGGGGGAAACCGCAGCCCCTGATTTATCGGGGGAATGCGGAGGGGGCAAGAATCCCCCCGTGATAAGTCTTAGAAAAAACCAGGCCGTGAGGCTCGGAGCAGAAAAAAAGGCCTCATGACCCTTACCCCAATGTCTGTATTGGAAACTATTTAATGCTCTCCGTAGTAACTTGTGGGTACCAAAAAGATTTTCTTAGTATTCCACGGAAAAATATATTAGAAACTAACCGGTCATTTTGATTGGTAAAGGGAACCATATCAGGAGATTCAAAGATGACATTACACCCAGAGAGGATCGATAACTTAAGGCCTGACCAGTATCAGGACATCCTGAAAAGATCACGCACAGATATCACCTCAATTCTTGACGAGGTACGGGAGATCGTAAAAGATGTCAGAGAAAATGGTGAACAGGTGTTCCTTGATTACTATAGAAAAGAATATAAATCGGATCTGACCATAAAAGACCTGGAGGTCAGCAAGGAAGAGGTGACAGAAGCCTACCGTCATGTTGACTCAAAAGTGATTGATGCCCTCAACCTTGCTGCCAAAAATATAACCAAGTTTCACCAGGCACAGATAGAAAGAGAGATGTGGTCTGTTGACATAGCAAATGGCATCTTGGCTGGACGGATGACCACGCCCCTGGAAAAGGTTGGTGCCTACATACCTGGCGGAAGAGCTTCGTATCCCAGCACTGTTTTAATGACCCTCTTGCCTGCAAAGGTAGCCGGAGTGAAGGAGATTATTGCGTGCTCCCCTCCTGGTAAAGGCATGGCCATAGCCCCCGCTACCCTCGTAGCTGCAGATATAGCTGGGCCGGTAAGGTTCTTTAAAGTGGGAGGTCCCTGGGCAATTGCCTCGATGGCCTATGGCACCAAGACGATTCCCAGGGTAGACAAAATAGTCGGGCCTGGAAACAAATATGTGACCGCAGCAAAGACTATCGTGTTTGGAGAGGTAGATATAGACTCGCCTGCAGGACCCAGTGAGGGAATGGTTCTGGCTGACAAAACAGGAGATGCAGATCTGATTGCCATAGATCTCTTATCCCAGGCAGAGCATGATCCAGATTCAGCAGCTATCCTCATAACCCCTTCAGATCAGCTTGCAGCTGGTGTTGCTGACAGTATCAACAAAAGGCTCCCCGAACTTCCTCGGAAAGAAATCCTTGATTCCTCCCTTGTCAGATACTCCTGTATTCTGATCGCCAGGGATATGGTCCAGGCCATTGATTTTGTCAACGAGTATGCACCTGAACACTTAGAGATCATGACTCAAGACCCTTTCACTACCCTCAAAAAGATCAGAAATGCGGGCTCCATATTTCTGGGGCCATTTTCACCTATATCAGCAGGTGATTATGCCTCTGGGACAAATCATGTCCTGCCCACCGGCCAGTCAGCACGAATGTTTTCCGGGTTATCCATCGATGATTTCATAAAGAAACCAACCTTTCAGTATTTAAGTAAGGAAGGGCTTTCTCTGCTAAGGGATGCGGTGGTTACCTTAGCGGAAGCAGAAGGACTTCCTCTTCACGCACAGGCAATACGAGAAAGATTCAGATAATCTTTACTTTTTTATTGAAGTCTGGGCATTTCTTTAATAAATGATTGAATCGTGAAACACAATTACAAACAATTCTAAGGAGGTAGAATATGGCTACTATTAAGGGTTATAATATGCCGGATGAACTCTACTATCATGAGGAGCACAGTTGGGCCAGGGTAGAAAACGGAAAGGTTACGGTGGGCATGGACGATATGTTCCAAAAGGAGGCAGGTGATATAGTATTTGTAGACCTCCCTGATGAGGAAGATGAGGTCGAGCAGGGGGAAATATGCGGCAAGATTCAATCACGAAAATGGATCGGAAAGCTCTGTGCACCGGTCTCTGGAGAGATAGTCGAGATAAATGAAGAGTTAGAGGATGATACCTCCCTCATCAATGAACATCCTTACGGAAAGGGATGGATCCTGGTTATTGAGCCAAGCGATCTGGAAAGTGAGCTCGGGAATCTCATGCATGGAGATGCTCTTATCCCCTTTGTCGATCAAGAGATAAAACGGACCGAGGAAGAAAGGGCAAAAGCCTGATGCCTTTA
The DNA here is from genome assembly GCA_030633645.1 of Pseudomonadota bacterium. Classification (GTDB taxonomy): domain Bacteria; phylum Desulfobacterota; class DSM-4660; order Desulfatiglandales; family B25-G16; genus JADFWK01. The sequence continues at coordinate 3,641 of DAOVRY010000120.1, forward strand.
TGGAGGCTTTTTAAAGACATTGTAAATCCTGTTTCAGCAGCCTTGGGTCTATCCATTGATGATACCCTTCCCCTGTCCTTATCACAACATGGCTCGCCGCCAATTCTTCACCTTTATATTTTCAAACCGTCAGCCATTGTTGGAAAATACCAGGACATAAATGCTGCTCTGCGGCTTGATAGGTGCAGGCAGAGGGAAATTGAATACAACCGCAGGAGTACCGGTGGTGGAACAGTAATAATGGGTCCAAAGGTAGTCGCCCTGGGTCTGGGTATTAGCCTCGACCACCCTGGCCTAAAAGGAGGAATTAATGGCATATTTGAATCCCTGAGCACTGTCTTGATGGATGCTTTGCAAAACCTCGGTATAAAGGCCGGGTTCAGACCCAAGAATGACCTTGAGGTAGGTGGCAGAAAGATAGCAGGTCTCTCTGCATCTCTGGAGACAGAAAAGGCGATTCTATTTCATGCAAGCCTGCTGGTGGATTTCGATATCCCCCTGATGCTGGACATTATGCATCAACCTCCCCTAAAACTCTCTGATAAAGGCTATAGCTGTTTTAGCCAGAGGATAACTACCATCAAGGAGCAATTGGGCTGTGATATAGATATGGACACTGTTGTTGCCGCCATAGAAAAGGCCTTCATCCAAAGATTTGATGTTTCCTTTGAGGTGGTTGAGCCTGACACATGGGAGAAAAAGAGCATACGGGAGTTTACTACTACTCGGTATACAAATCCCGATTGGATCTTTTCCCACAAACATCCCAGATCGAGCATGGGTGTAAGTGCAGTCAAAACACCAGGCGGGCTTTTGGAGATATACCTCGCTCTCGCAGGTAACACCATTGAGCATATCATGATCACCGGGGACTTTTTTTCCACGACCAAAGATATCAATCTTCTGGAGTCCTCCCTCAAGTGGACATCAGCAAAAAGAGAAAAGATTGAGGAACACCTCTCTGAGGTGTGGAGAAACGAGATCATTTATGGAGTCAGTTTCGACACGTTGACAGAGGCAATCCTACAGGCCAAGGAAAATCTCATAACCGCCTGAAAAAGAGAACAAATGGTTGCTGACCGCACAAAACAGAGCCCCGACTATGCAAGGATAAGTAGTGCCACTGCTATGTCCCTGGGTCTGTCTCACGGACGCTTTTACCGAGGGGC
>DAOVRY010000299.1 GCA_030633645.1 Pseudomonadota bacterium
CCTGCTGTGAAAGAAGGGTATTAGTAATGGTAGTATTAAGACGTAAAGAGCCATGACCTTTTGGTACGATTTCTGCTCGGTCAGGCATTGCCTGGAGAAACAGGAGTTGAATCGGTGCCTGGTTGACAATAGGGATGGGGCCTGATGGTACCTTTTGGTTCTCCATTAGGCTACTGCAAAAGGCATTTCCCCCGTGCTGAAGGATAGATAATCCAATTAAATAGGATAGCCAGCAAGATGATCTCAAGCGATGGTAACTGCTTATCCATATCATAATCCTCCTCATAACGATCAATCCTCCGTAGAACTCCATCCCTCTGTGATGACAAAAAATATATCAGCAACTCTGGGATCCCCACAAGAACTTTTCGGGGCTATGTGAAAAGGCATATCGAAATACTTAACGGGTGGTACTTTTTTAACAAGCTGTTGCCGAAATGCCTTTTCGCTTGGTCTAAAACGTTTTTTGATAAATCTAAGGCTCGCTCCAGGCGATGTCAAAACTCGCCTTTAGGGCTCAAACAGTTGACATCGCTCATCTTCCACTTCGCCAATATTTATTGGCAAAAAACGTTTTAATGACCGCTCAAAGGGATTTCTATTTGGGCAACAGCCTGTTAAGAGATTGCTCTAAGGGATGGTGAGTGACGCTCCAGAAGGCTAGGCCGCAGTTGAATTTGCTCCCAGACAAAAAGATTCTGATCCATGTTTTATAATCAAATACGAAATAGCACTCTAAAGCCCTGTCTTTGATCCAGTCGTTTGAGGCCTGCATTTTTGGCGCTCTCTAAGGCTCGGGCATATTCCTCTGGTGAGAGCCTCTGATTGATATATGTGTCCTCATGTGCTGTACCGCAGGGCCTGTATTGATCCATGACATTGACGTAGGTGTTCGGTGATATCTCTTTTGCTATAAACTCCACTACCTCTTCCGTGCCGGCTATCCCATGGGGCATTACCAGATGCCTTACCAGTAATCCTCTTTCCGCGATACCGTTCTCATCTATTACTAAATCACCTACCTGGGCATGCATCTCTTTCAGTGCACTCACTGCCTTTTCCCGGTAGTCTGGTGCGTTGCAATACCTCTCTGCCCATTTTTCATCCCAGAACTTGAAATCAGGCATGTAGATATCAATGATACCTCTTAGCAGCCTCAGGGTCTCAACCTTATCGTACCCGCTGCTATTATATACGATAGGAATAGAGAGACCATGCTCCACAGCCAGCAAAAGGGCCTCCAGTATCTGAGGCACCACATGGGTAGGGGTAACCAGGTTTATGTTATGACACCCCCTGCTTGCCAGCTCTATCATTACTGCTGCCAGATCCTTTGCCTCAATTTCTGCCCCCTCCTCCAGGTGGCTTATATCGTAGTTCTGACAGAAAGAGCACCGAAGATTGCAAGAACTGAAAAAGATAGTCCCTGAGCCAAGTCTGCCAACCAGCGGTGCTTCCTCTCCAAAATGGGCATTGAAGCTTGCAACTGCTGCTCTCCTACCGGTCCGGCAGTACCCTTTTTCATTGTTCAAACGGTCAACCCCACACTCCCGAGGACAAAGCCGACATTCCTTCAATGCCTTGGTGGCCTCTTGCACCCGTTCTAACAGGTAACCGTCTCGGTACAATTGAAGATAGAGAGGCTCGGACATAATAATAGCCGTTCACCACTCAAAAGTGAACTAAAGTGAGCTAAAGTTTGAAGTGCCTAAATTGTTCAAAACAGTTTCATTGGTTTGATTGGTTCGACTAGTTGTATTGGTTAACCAATAAAACCAACTAAACAAATGAAACTAATCAAACGGATCAAGTTCTATTGCTTTGAATCCTCAAGCTTCTTTCTCTCTAACATCTTCCTTCTTATCTCTTTTTCAAAGGCCCTATCGCTCGGCCGGTAAAATACCTTTTTCTTCACCTCTTGAGGGAAATATTCCTGTCTTATTTGGCCATCCGGGTGGTCATGGGGGTAAATATAACCCTTGCCGTAACCCATTTCTTTCATCAATCGAGTTGGAGCATTTCTGAGGTGCAGCGGCACAGGCAAGGGGCCTGATTCCTCAATCTCCCTTATAACGGACTTCTCTGCCATATAGAGTGAATTGCTCTTGGGCGCAGTAGCTAAATAAACCACAGCCTGAGCCAGAGAGAGCCTCGCCTCTGGGGGCCCTATCCTTTCCCAGGCCTGATAGGCAGTCAGGGCTATCTCTAAGGCCTTGGGGTCAGCCAGGCCAACATCCTCAGAGGCAAACCGAATGAGTCGCCTCCCGATAAAAAGCGGGTCCTCACCTGCTTCCAGCATCCTATAGAGCCAGTAGAGAGAAGCCTGGGTGTCGCTCCCCCGCATGCTCTTATGAAGCGCCGACATCAGATTGTAATGCTCCTCTCCATCTTTGTCATACATGAGGGGTTTTTTGTTCAAGGCCAGTGCAACAGCTGCCCTTGTTAGTACCCTTTTGTTATCCTTATCCGGTTGTACAAAATATATGGCCGACTCCAAATTATTGAGAGCTGTCCGGGCATCTCCATAGGAGATATTTACGATAAACTGCAATGCATCTTGTTCGACTTCAAGGTTTAGATGTCCAAGCCCTCTTTTTTTATCTTCAATGGCCCTGTTCAAAATGATAACC
>DAOVRY010000099.1 GCA_030633645.1 Pseudomonadota bacterium
ATGCTCGGGGTACATAACTGGTTCCGCATTATCTCGGAATTGGACTCCTTTGACACATGCCTTGCAAAGCCAGGTCTGGGCCAGGGGTCTGGGCCAGGGGCATAATCCAAAAAAAAGGTACCCATACCCTGCAAGAAGCTTAAAAATCAATAGGTTAGGTTTCGCTATGACGTGACCCTGGAACCTATGCTGCCGTCAGTTGACTAATAGCAAAAAAATAAGGTAGTATTCAATCGAGTTTTTCCGTAGTTGATGATCAATAAAAAGATTCTATTAACGGGAGTCAAGAATGAAGAAGAGTTTTTTAGTATCTACTATTATTATGGTAATTCTCTTGGGTTACAACATAGCTCTGGGAGAAGATCCGAGCCGGATCGGTGTGATTGATCTTCAAAAATGTATCAAGGAATCAAAGGAGGGGCAAAAGATCTTTGCAGCGCTCAAAAAGAAGAAAGACAGACTCCAGAAGCGCCTTGATTCAAAAGAGAAAGAACTTTTGGAGTTACGGAAGGAGTTTGATAAACAGGCTATGATGTTAAGTATGGACGCTCAGCAAAACAAAAAGAAGACCATTGAGCGAAAGACCAGAGAGCTTGAATATCTGGTAAAAGACTTGAATGATGAAATGATGAGAGCCCAGGGGATAGAACAAAAAAGGATTCTAAAGGAACTGGAAAAAATTATTGAAAAGATAGGTTCCGAAGGAAACTATGCCATGATACTGGAAAAGAGGGTAGGCGGAGTTCTCTATTGGGCCAAACCGTTTGATCTTACTGATGAGGTTATTAAGGCCTATGATCAGATGAGAGGGGAAAGTAAGGAATAGGGTACGAGCATTGGCGCTAACGCTTAAACATATAGCTGAATCGATAGGTGGTGCTGTTAAGGGTGATGACCGGGTTTTAATCAAAGGGATCAATTCCCTTCTGGAGGCCGAAGAAGGGGAGATCTCCTTTCTGGCAGGGCCTCGGTTCAAGGATCAGGTTAAGGCAACAAAGGCATCTGCAATTCTCGTAGGGGAGCCAACTAGTCTTTATCAGGGACCACAAGTGATCGTTTCTGATCCCTACCTTGCCTACGCTCGGGTGGCAACCATATTTGCACCTGCTATTCCTCGCTTCTCTGGTATGAGCGAAAAGGCAGTGATTGAACAAGGAACGCGCTTGGGAAACGATGTATCTATCTATCCTTTTGTTTATGTTGGAAAAGAGTCAGTAATAGGCAATAACGTCATTCTTTTTCCCGGTGTCTATGTTGGGGACAGGGTCAGATTAGGAGATGAGACGGTAATCTACCCGAATGTCACCATACTATCCGATTGCATAATAGGAAAGCACGTCATTATTCATGCGGGAACTGTCATAGGAAGTGACGGGTTCGGTTACGCCAAGGATGGGGATGTGAGTGTCAAGATCCCACAGACAGGCATTGTTGAGATAGAAGATAATGTAGAAATTGGGGCAAACAATGCCATTGATAGGGCAGCCCTCGGCAGGACACTGGTTCGAAAGGGGGTAAAGACCGACAACCTGGTCCAGATCGGACATAATGTGGTTGTTGGTGAAAATAGCATTATTGTTGCCCAGGTAGGCATTTCAGGAAGTACCAGGATAGGAAAAGGGGTGGTCATAGGAGGGCAGGTCGGCTTAAGGGATCACATTGAGGTAGGTGATCGGGTGATGATTGGTTCAAAATCCGGAGTGGCTCAATCTATCCCGGCTGGTGAGGTTGTTTCTGGTATACCAACAATGCCCCATCGGCTCTGGTTGAAAACCAGAGGGCACATAAGGAGACTTCCCGAGTTCGCTGAAAAGGTGAAGAAGTTGGAAAGCAGGGTTAGGGAACTTGAAGAACAATTGAAAACGGGGTAGCTGGTATTATGGATTTGCCGCTGACATATGAGGACATTGTAAAAGTACTCCCACACAGGCATCCATTCCTATTTGTGGATGCTATTACGGAACTTGAGTTAGGTGAGAGGATAGTGGGGATCAAGAATGTAACCATAAATGAGTCTTTCTTCGAGGGCCATTTTCCAGGAAACCCGATTATGCCGGGCGTTTTGGTGATAGAGGCCATGGCTCAAGTTGGTGGAATTCTGGCCAGACTGTCGGTTTCAGAAAGTATGCCGAGAAAAGGGGATAAAGCCATATATTTCGCAGCTATGGACAAGGTAAAATTTCGGAAACCGATCATTCCTGGCGACCAGATCGTTTTTGAGCTGACTGCTCTGAGAAAAGGTACCAGAATATGGAAAATGAAAGGGAAGGCAATGGTAAACAATGAATTAGTGGCAGAAGCTGAGTTGATAGCTGCCATAGGGTAAAAGTAATGGGAGTAGAAATTCATGCATCCGCTATTGTGTCGCCGCTGGCAAAGATCGCCGAAGGCGTTCAGATCGGACCATTTTCGACAATAGGTGAAAATGTAACAATAGGCAGAGACACGATTATCGGTTCCCATGTAGTGATAGACGGGAATACGGTGCTGGGAGAAAGGAACAAGGTCTTTCCCTTCGTCTCCCTTGGTCTACCACCTCAAGACGTCAATTATCGGGGTGAAGACACCAGACTTATTATTGGGGATGAGAATATAATCAGGGAGTTTGTAACCATTAACCGGGCCACCACGAAACAGTATAAGGTAACGAGGGTGGGGAACAAAAATTACCTTATGGCCTATGCCCACATAGCCCATGATTGCACCTTGGGTAATTTGATTATTATGTCAAATGCTGCAACCCTTGGTGGTCATATAGAGATAGGTGACCACGCTATCATTGGGGGGCTGGTAGCCATACATCAGTTTGTCAGGATAGGTTCCTATGCATTTATCGGTGGTAAATCGGCCATAGTCAAAGATATCCCTCCTTTCATGATGGCCGCCGGCGACCGGGCAAGGTTGTTTGGCTTGAATCAAATAGGTCTTAAAAGGGAAGGGTTTTCTCAAGAAAAGATACAGAACCTGAAAAGGGCCTATCAGATAATATGGCGTGATCACCACCTGCTTAAGGAGGCGATGGAAGTGGTCAGGAGAGAGATACCTCCTTTTAGTGAGTTAGACCTATTGCTTGATTTTTTGAGCAGCTCAGAAAGGGGTGTGGTTAGGTAGGCAGAGAGCAAGGAGTATGCAGTAAGCAGTAAGAAGTAAGCAGAAAAAGGCGCTGAGCGGTAATTGAGAATGAAGGGCTTCCTAAATGGCGAAACCACGATTCCTGATCTGCAGTAGTATGCTGCGGGCGCTAACTCTACAAGGGACAGGAGACAACGGACAACGGAAAACGCGCAGAGGACAATAGAAAAGATAGGCCTGATAGCTGGAAGCGGAAAGTTCCCCCTTCTGATAGCTGACTCAGCCAAGCAAAGGGGGATACCGGTAATTGCTGTGGCCCACAAGGGCGAGACAGTTCCGGAGTTAGCCGAAAAAGTTGATGAGATTACCTGGATTGGGCTTGGTCAATTCGGCCATTTGGTTAGTGCCTTCAAATCAAAAGGGGTGAAGCACGTTTTGATGGCAGGTGCAATTACCAAGACCACCATGTTTTCTGACGTAAGGCCTGATCTGAAAGGGCTGGCAGTATTTGGAAAATTATTAATCTTCCATGATGATGACATATTAAGGACTGTAGCTCGGGAACTCGAAAAAGAAGGTATAACCGTTGTAAGTTCCACCACGTATCTTCCCGAACTCCTGGCACCGTGCGGCTGCCTTACCAGAAGAAAGCCAAGAAAAGAAGAGGTGGAGGATATTGAGTTTGGTTGGATGGTAGCCAAAGAATTGGGTCGCCTGGATATCGGTCATTGTGTTGTGATCAGGAGAAAGACTGTTCTTGCTGTAGAGGCAATAGAGGGAACCAATAAGACTATTCTCAGAGGAGGGGAATTAGCCAAAGAACGTGCAGTGGTTGTTAAGGTTTGTAAGCCCAGTCAGGATCTGAGGTTTGATCTGCCTGCTGTCGGGCTTGACACCGTTAAGGTCATGAAAACGGTTAATGCGACTGTTTTGGCTATAGAGGCAGGCAAGACCCTGATTTTTGACAGAGAGGAGATGATAGATCTGGCAGATGCCCACGGTATTGCCATAGTGTCCAGATAAAGGAGGAGGCAGTAAGGAGAAGGCAGTATGAAGCAACGGACAACGGACCCACCTGGCTCGCCTGAGCGAGAGCGATGGCGGGCAGGCAACGGACAACGGACCCGCCTGTCTCGCCTGAGTGAGAGCGATGGCGGGCAGGCAACGGACCAAAGATTACGTTTAGGCGTTGTAGGAGTAGGATATCTGGGTAGTTTGCATGCCCAGAAGTATGCTGCTATGGAGGATATTGATCTGGTTGGAGTTGCCGATGTAGATTTTCAAAGGGCACAAGAGGTTGCACGTAAATATCATACGGAAGCTTATAGGACTCATTATGAACTGCTTCCCCATGTGGATGGCTTCAGTCTGGCTGTTCCAACAGTGTCTCACTTTGAAGTCGGACGTGATATTTTAAACCACGGGAAACATCTATTAATTGAGAAGCCAATCGCCCTGAGTGAGGTGGATGCTGATAGGCTGATTGAAATGGCAGAAAAGCATAATACTACCTTACAGACAGGCCACATAGAGCGATTTAATCCTGTTGTGACTAAGATGGAGTCCCTACTTTCTCAACCTCTTTTTATTGAATCTCACCGCCTGAGTGTTTTCACCAAAAGGGGAACAGATGTGGATGTGGTGCTGGACCTCATGATCCACGATCTGGATATTATCCTCCACATTGTAAATTCAGGGATTGCAAAGATAGATGCCATGGGGATGCCCGTTGTGAGTGATAAAATAGATTTTGCCCACGTGAGGATGCAATTTGCCAATGATACCGTAGCGAATTTAACAGCAAGCCGGGTTTCCAATGAATCGGTGAGAACGACACGGATTTTTCAACCAGACAGTTACCTATCAGTCGATTATAAGAAAAGAGAAATCAGTGTAACTCAGTTTAGAGGAGATAATAACAATTCAATTGATCTTTCTCCTTTAACGCACCGAGAGGATAGATTCCCCGATTGTGATCCCCTTGCCGATCAGCTTAGATCCTTTGTAGAGGCTATGAAAAACGGCACAGAGCCCAAAGTCTCTGGACTTGATGGGAAAAAGGCCCTTGCGGTTGCACTTTCTATTACTGACCAGA
>DAOVRY010000275.1 GCA_030633645.1 Pseudomonadota bacterium
TAGGCATGTCTATGCCCAGGCTCTGCATGGTGTTCTTGAACTCGATGCGGTCCTCACCCCGTTCAATGGCGTCTACTGCGACACCAATAATCTTCACACCATATTTTTCAAGAACTCCCCGTTTGGACAACTCTGAGGAAAGATTGAGCCCTGATTGACCCCCAAGATTAGGTAAAAGGGCATCCGGTCGCTCATGTGCGATAATCTTCTCCATGGTCTCTACATTAAGTGGTTCAATATAGGTAACATCGGCCATACCTGGATCGGTCATGATGGTTGCAGGGTTCGAATTGACCAAAACAATCTCATAACCAAGTGAGCGAAGGGCCTTGCAGGCCTGAGTGCCGGAGTAATCGAACTCACAGGCCTGGCCAATGATAATAGGGCCGGAACCAATGATCATAACCTTATGAATATCGGTACGTTTGGGCATTGTCCTTTCCCTTTGCGGTAGTTAAAGATTCAATCTAAATTATGCTATCGGGAAAATAGTCTGAAGAGAAAAATTAATCAAGCAGTTTCCTTATAGAGGAATGCTTTCTAATAAACATTTTCGACCTTAGCTCAAAACCCCTGGCAACAAGAAAATATCCCCATGGCAGCAGGGAGGGGGGCAGAGCGAAGTGAAAAATCATTGCAAGATAAGGCAGTTGCTCTTGATACGTTCGTTCCAGGGCTTAGGGGTGATGATAATGGATAAAGAGGCTGATGACTCATTAGCATCTTAGGTTGTGTCTACGGCCCCAAATCTGGAGAAGTAAGTTCTGCCGAAAAGATTTCCTTACTGGTTATGATTCAGGAAATGAAAAGATTCTTTGTGGAAAAATTTGGATCGCTAGTCAGGTTAACGCCCAGACGCCTCAAACCTGCTTCATCGCCTGGTGTGGGGATGTGGGTTATATGGACTTCACAGCCCCGAAGTTCTTTTAGTGTCTCAATAGCTAATTGAGCAGCAGAGTTTGTCGTTGCACTGATACCGAGGGCAATCAGGGTTTCTTCCAGATCTAGGCTGATGGATTTCTCATTCAGGATTTCCGTCTTAAGATTCTTTACTGAATCCGTTATGTTGGAAGGCAACAGCTTTATCTTAGGGGGGATTTCCGCTAAGTGCTTTATGGCATGCAAGATAAGGCTTGATGCTGCATGCATGAGGGGGGAGTTGTTGCCGGTAACTATGGTGCCGTCTCTTAATGCTATGGCCGCCCCACAATATATGCCTTCATTGCCTTTATCTTTCTCCCGTGCCTCCCTGGCCGCCTGGCGTGCCGGTTCAACAACACTCCTGTACCCTGGTTCGAGATTAAAATCCTTGATAAAAAGCTCTACCCTCTGGACGGTTTCCTTATCCGCAAAACCCATCACATATTCACATTGGTATCGAAAATACCGCCTGATAATTTCCTGCTTGGCTGCCTCGCCTGTGACATCATCATCGGTTATTGCAAAACCAGCTCGATTCACTCCCATATCTGTCGGAGATCTGTAAAATGATTCGCCACCAGTTATTTTTTCTAATATTCTTTTGAGAACAGGGAATATTTCGACATCACGGTTATAGTTTACCGCTCTCTGATTGTATGATTCCAGGTGAAAAGGATCGATGAGGGTAAAATCTTTGATATCAGCGGTTGCTGCCTCATATGCTATATTGATTGGATGTTTAAGTGATAAATTCCAGATAGGAAAGGTCTCAAATTTAGCATATCCGGACCTAATCCCTTTCCTGTAGTCATGATATAATTGAGAAAGACAGGTGGCTAACTTCCCGCTGCCAGGACCGGGACCTGTAACAATGACCAGAGGGTTTTCCGTTTCAATATACTCATTTGCTCCGTAACCCTCCTCGCTGACTATCAGATCTACATCTGTGGGATACCCTTTTGTAAAACAGTGAGTATAGATTTTTATGTTTCTTCTTTCCAATTTGTTTTTGAACAATGTGGCGGCTGGTTGGTTATCAAAACGGTTTATGACCACGCCCAGCACATCGATTCCCCACCCCCTTAAATCATCAATCAATTTGAGGGCGTCAGAATCATAGGTAATCCCAAAGTCTGCCCTTATTTTCTTTCTTTCAATATCACCAGCATAGATGCAAAGCAGGATATCTGCCTTGTCTTTTAATTTCTGTAAAAGCCTCATTTTTACATTCGGATCATATCCGGGCAAAACCCTAGATGCATGATAATCATAAAGAAGCTTACCCCCAAATTCGAGATATAGTTTGTTGCTAAACTTGCTAGCCCTCTTGAGGATTTCGGAGGTCTGTTCTCTTATGTATCGCTCATTGTCAAAAGCTACTGTTTCTGCCATGTTTCCCTTGTCTGTTGATTATTTTCCCTGATTCTCCTTCATGATCTTGATTACTCTTCATATCATTCGATTAAGCCTATATGCCATTCGATTGTAGCAGCATCCCTCAACATTTCGTGCTGGGAAAAAAACACACATACAAAGGCCCCGCCTCTATTTATGAGAAATGGGGTCTGGCCATAGACTTCGTGCCTTCTCCTGCTGAGGGTTAATGAATTATTGTGGAATTTCAAGAAAAACTATCAAAAAAAGTATTTTTAGTCAAGGAGCGTTGAACTTGTTTGGTCAGGAATCGAGGTGGGCGAACAAAAAATATCCTCATCGGAGAAAGCAGGGGGTAGAGCAAAAAAGGAAATCGGTTATTTAACCAGATTCCCTTTTGTCTTCCCATTTGAACTTAGTTCGCTTCGCTCACAATTGGAATGTTGGAACAATGGAACAATGGAATATTGGGTTCTGGGAAACTCCGGCAGTGGTTTATTGGCAAAACCCTATTGACAAGGAAGTTAATAAACGAGAGACTTCCTTGTAA
>DAOVRY010000176.1 GCA_030633645.1 Pseudomonadota bacterium
CATCATTTCAGCAGAGAGGGGAAACGGTACCAAACGATGCGTGGAATCGATTTTTCAAAATACGACAGAACCCTTTGAGATAATCCTGAGCGAGGTCGGTTCGGGAAGAGAAACTCTGGAGATTATTATGGCCCTCGAGGACTTGCACCAGAATGTCCACGTCATATACAACAAACAGAGTACGGGCACAACGGGACAGCGCAATCAGGGGATTTACTTTTCAAGGGGGGAATACCTTGTGGTGATGGACAATGATGTTATCGTACTGCCCGCGTGGCTGAAACAGCTTAAGGAGACCGCAGCAAAAGAAGAAAGAATCGGAATGGTGGGGGCAAAGCTTCTGAGGGCAGAGATCGACAATGTCTACTACTGCGGCTGTCATACTGTAGCACTGGAAAAAGGGGGCAAAGTGTATGGGATCGGGCTCGCAAAGTCGGGGCAGTTGGCAAACCTCCAGAGGTATGGTCCTCTTGCTACGAGAGGGGGAGAGGTGCCCTGGTATATGACCACAACGCTCTTGGCGAAACGGAAAGCCCTGTTCGAAGTTGGAGGCTTTGATGATATGGTCAATGGTAAAGGGATATTCATCGCAAACGAGGACAAGGACTTATCTCTGAACATGCACAAAGCCGGGTATAAGATTTACTATTGCCCAGAGTCGGAAACCATCCACAATCACGACTACTCTAAGGTAGACAAAAAGGATTCCTACCACGCAAAATACCGCCTGAGGATGGAGCAGATAGGCAAAGACACGGAGTACTTTTTGAACAAGTGGGGTATTATGTATATGATCGAAAAGCTCCCAGGCGGGGACTACTCTAAGAAGTGGGATGGGAAAGAACTGGTTCCTGTGGAGCTCAATCTGGATTCAGATGAGTTTAAGGATGATATCATTGCTCTCGAGTAAGTGCCCACCTTGTTTTATCTAGTCAGGATTTATCCTTCCAGTTTTTCCTCATGAACAGGATCCACGGATTATCCCAGGAGTTCTTTTGGGAATCGCGTGGTTTTTACCAATAAACAAAACACAATAATTCAGTATCGTTCAGAAGTGTTTACTCAAAAACAGCCATGACCTCCTTTAGAACGTGAACGACTACTCACTATGGTTCATGCCAACACTTTTGAACGATACCAATAATTCATAAAACAAGGACGCGAGCCCATTTTTCCAGGAGTTTATGGTCCAATTGTCAGTTTTCATTTATCGTTATCATCATTCTGTCCGATAAACAATACAAGGGTGAAGGAGAGATTGGTGCATTTCAGACATTTACTTTAGGGAAGTTTTCTTGAGGTATGTTTTAATTACTACTAGATGTCTATATAAGCTAAGATCTTAAAACTTGTGTCAAGTTTTTGCTGGTTTATTTGGGCAACGGTTAGGGTAACGAAGCCCGTATCGGTAACGGTTAAGGTAACGAAGAAATAAAAAGACCAATGACGTTACCGAAAAACGAAACGGGCATCGTAACCGTAACCCATAAACGTTACTCAGTATTTCCTATTTTACTGACATAGTGTCTCGACGGTTTGAGGCAGAGCTTCACTAGATATAGCAGAAAAGTTTGTATTTCTTCAATATACAGTGTTTTTTTCTTGACAAATGGTAGCCAAGAGAGCATAGGGGCACAACGTAGATTCATCGCTAACCTCTCAATGAAAAGGGCCTCGGCCTCGATAGGTTGGCGGCTGGGTAACTCAATGTATCGGAATTTCTACAACTTACTGAAAATATTGGGGTTTAGTGAGGCCTTATATTTATGTCTAGTACCTGCCCGCTCGTGCCTCGCAGTGGCAGGCGGGCATGGGGTATTCCAACATTCTCCCCGCTGTTTCAGCGGGGATGAGCGAAGCGAACTAAGTTCTGGTCAGGGCACACTTTTTTTATTGACAAATGATTAAAGAAACGTACATTATCAACCCCTTAAGAAACGCCTCCATAGCAACTGGGGTTTGCTAAGGTAAGGTCGAGACGAGGAAAAAGGCATTGTTCGTAGGGATAGAAAGGGCTGTACTAGAGAAGGCCTGCGTAGAAGTGATTGAAACCATCCTCTATTGCCTTCCTAATACCTTCAAGGGCACCATCTATCGAATTGGAAAACCACCCGACTTGATCGCAGAAAGAATCGCCTCCGGGATAATTGACGATAGAAGAGAAGAGATTTCGTGGGGCCTTCCGGCAAAATCTGGGTACAATCCTCCTGGTAAGCTGTGGACTGCGTATAGAGATGAACCGGGTCGTCCCCTTGAGGCCATGTCCTGGTGCGTTGAGAAACAGAAAAGCTGGACTGCCCAAGACCCGAGCACCAATGTCCGGAGTATCCCACTCCAGGTTGAAGGAAAATGTGACGATTTCCACCATATGGAACCAGTGCTTGTCCGCAAGTCAGATCTTAAGCTGGATGAGCATTCCTCATTTGAGTATCCCCGGGATTACAACGGAAACATCATATGGAAAGACACTGAGCATGTTGTCGTGGCTGTCATCAAGATACACTTCTATCCGTTTACGATTAAGGCCAATAGCCATGAGACCAGAGTCATTGAGAAACTCTCACGTTCTCTCGGAACAGAACTATTGTCTTACCACCTACGCCAGGATTCGATGAAGACCATGGAGCGGTTGGCCCAGGAGAGGTTGAAGGCATGCAATATACTTGCAGATTCACTCCGAAATGCTACCACCAAGTCAGGGCTGATCTTTTATCTCGTGAAGCAGGAGATAGCATACCTCCGGAATCAGTGGGAGCAGGTGCTGCGTGAACACCGAAAAGAAGAGAATGGCAAAGCTGCAGCTATTAGGGAATTGAATGGAATGTTAGAGGCCATGGACGGAAGGTATGAGGATCTCAGAGAAGAGCTGACTAAAGCCCAGAATAGATTCCTGGGACTTTCCCTATCACCTGAAAAGGGCGAGAATTGGGTGAATATGCAGATCGTAAGGAGGTGGAAAGATTTTTTTGTTAGGTGTCCCCAGGATGATCAGAAAAAGGAGGTAGTTTGGAAGACCATCGATGAGCTGAAAAAATCCCTCCATTTTGGTCATGATTCTGAAAGCATTGCTCATTATGATAAGATCCCGGAGGACCTCAAAACAGAGTGGATTCACCTTCTATACGGCATTGACGATCATTTTGATGCCTCGGCTCTTGATAGACTCATCACGATACTGAACAATCCCACTCTTGATATCCTATCTCGTGAAAAATCGCGGAAAACCTTGATACAACTCAAGGCTCTTGCCGAAACCATGAGCCAGCTCGAACAAGATACCAATTTCATCTTGCGGGATGTACTTAATGGAGGTGAAATCGATTCAAAAGAAAGAAGCAGGCTCACACAAAAACAAGGCCCTCCAGATCTTTCAGCACCTGAAAAGTAGAAGAAATTGCTGACCTCCAAAGGTTGAGGTCCAATTATTCTTTTGGCCATATGGTAACAATTAGTTGATCTATCTGGTAATGCCAATTTCCTCAAGGCGATATCTAAAGGCTTAAGTCGCCTTTGGGAAACAGTCATTACCTTCTACAACCTCAATGCCTCAACTCTCGAACGTTACCAACTCCTTGACCTTCTGTTTCAATTCTTCATAGGTTGGTTTTCTGGCCATTTGAAATTCCCTTATTGGATTGATGATTGATTATTGAAAATTGGCGATTAGTTTTTCATCCCTGAATCACGAAATTTCCCAATCTTTAAAATGAGGTAGTAAGGGTCTAACCTCGACTATTGAGTAATATTTCGATAAACCTTGTCTGTCCGTTCACATAATTGTCTGCCTTTTATTATTCTTTTCCGCATTCGTCCATGAGCATGGGCTAGCGCTCCTCGCGTTTCACCAGCTCTTTTTCTCCCCCCTTACGTTTAACCGCTTCCCTCTCCAACTCCTTAAC
>DAOVRY010000216.1 GCA_030633645.1 Pseudomonadota bacterium
ATTCTACGAGAAGGGATGGGGCGTCTTAAAATATTTCGATATCTTGCGGTATGGCTATAAGGATCCCGGCCCATACTTGGCTAAGCTTGATGTAATAAACGAAGGGTTAGACGATGGATCTAATCTTAGAGCTCGAGGCCTTCCTTCCCTCTCTGATTAAACTGCGAAGGGATCTTCATGAGAATCCGGAATTATCGGGCACTGAGGTGAATACCGCAAAAAGGATTCTTGCCTTTTTTGCACAATTTGATCCAGACGAGGTAATCTCCAAAATCGGAGGGCACGGTCTCGCGTTTCTGTTCAAGGGCCAAGCGCCTGGACCAACAGTCATCATTCGCTGTGAGCTTGACGCGCTTCCTGTTGCAGAACGAAACGACTTCGAATATCGTTCCATGAACTCAAACATCTCCCATGCATGTGGGCATGATGGTCATATGACTATCGTGGCTGGCCTGGGGCACATGCTGGCAATTGAACGCCCCAAATGCGGTCAGGTAGTACTCTTATATCAACCAGCCGAAGAAACAGGTGAAGGGGCCGAGAAGGTTGTCAAAGATCCGAGGTTCAGATCTTTTGATGCAGATTATGTATTTGCCCTTCACAATCTGCCCGGTTACCCCATGGGCAGTATTGTGGTAAAGGCAGGAACCTTTAATTGTGCCTCCAGAGGCATGGTAATCAGACTCACTGGACTGACTTCTCATGCGGCATGGCCCGAGCACGGGAGGAGTCCTGCCATACCAATGTGTCAGATTATCGAAGGCTTAACCAACCTTCCCTCAGTCCCTGAACTGAACGGTGTTCTAACACAGGTCACCGTTGTTCATTCCCGTTTAGGGGAACCTTCCTTTGGCACATCGCCGGGTCATGCGGAGGTTATGGCAACGCTCCGCACAGAGACCGATGAGTCCATGACCCTATTAGTTGCAAAGGCAAGTAAGCTGGTTCAGGATAAAGCGCTCTCTGCGGGACTAGAATTCGAGGTCTCGTGGAGCGACGAATTTGTAGCCAGCTTTAATCATAACGAGGCGTGCCGCATCATTGAACAGGCTGCTCGCTCAGCCGGGCTTGATGTTCTGCCGATGACCAAACCCTTGCGGAGTTCTGAGGACTTTGGGCGTCTCACCTCAAAAATTCCAGGAGCCATGTTTGGCTTAGGCGCCGGAGAAAAGCCTCCCCAACTGCACATCCCTTACTATGACTTTCCCGAAAAAATAATTCCTATTGGAACAAAAGTTTTTTTAGAGATTATCCACCGGCTTTCAAGCGACACAATTGAAACAAATGAATGAAACGCAACATGATAATATGAAACAGATTATCGAACGCCTCCTCAGTGGTATTGAATACATACTGTTTGATGAATCGTGCTGCCCATACCAACTTGGTGTTTAATGCACTTACCTCGGACCTTTCGGGAAAGCTGAAAGAGGGGATGGTTATCGCCTTGGAACCAAAATGCATCTTTCCGGGACAAGGGGTCGTAGGTCTGGAAGATGACTACCTCGTAACTTCGTCCGGACTTGAAAGGCTGACCTTGACCAATCAGACGATCATGACAATCGAATAGATCGGGGTAGATTCACCTATCCATCATATTCTCCAGCCGTTCTATCCTTTCAACCGGCGGCGGGTGTGAGTAATTGAACCAGGAAAACACTGGGTGGGGCACCAAATTGGCCAGATTATCCGCGTTCAACTGTATCAGGGTATCTTTCATCGGTTTAGCTGTACCCATCAACTCAACAGCAACATCATCTGCTTGCCGTTCATACCTTCTGGAGAGATACGCTCCCAGAGGTCTCAAAAAATAGCCAAGGGGGCTCAAAAGTACTGGAACCAGAAAAAGTCCAACATAGGTAATCTGTTCCTGAAAACCGAAGCTCCGGTACAGGACCTGCCAGTTAAGCAGGTTTGCTATGATAAACAATCCAATCAAGGAGACTACCTCCAACAGAATCAGTTGCTTGATAATGTGTTTTTTCCTCCAGTGACCTGCTTCATGGGCAAGGACTGAGAGGACTTGCTCATGCGGATGCGATTGCAGGAGGGTATCAAAGAGAACAATCCTTTTAGTTTTGCCCAGTCCTGTGAAATAGGCATTGGTATGTTTGCTCCTCTTGCCAGCATCCATCTGAAACACCCCTTTTACTGCCAGTCCTGCCCTTCCCATAAGGGAGGCAATACTATTTTCCAACTCTTTATCAGGAATCGGCTCAAACTTGTTGAAAAGGGGAGCAATCAAAACCGGGTAGAGCCACATGATAATCAGCTCAAACAACGAAATAACTATCCATGCCAAAATCCACCAGGCACTCTCAAAATAGTACACCAATGCCAACAGGAAAAAGATGAGGATCCCACCAAGAATACCGGATAGCACCAAACCCTTAATCCAGTCTATGAACCACAGCCTCATTGTCCTGGTATTGAAACCGTACCTATCCTCAATCACAAAGGTGCTGTAAAGGTCAAAGGGAATGTCAAGCAGCTGAGCAATCAACGTAAGAATAGCGAAAAAGAGCAAACCTCCACCGATAAACCCGAGGTGCCAGGCAGTGATTTCTTCAACCAACCAGGGCAAAAAGCCAGTCAACACAATGGCAAGCAATACAGCCTGGTCAAACAATTTCGCAACAATTCCAAACCTGGTAGAATCCGCTGTATAGGCTGACATCCTGGAGAGTTTCTTTTCATCCACTGTACCCTGAAAAACCCGCGGGACATGGTTTCCGTGTCGGCGTAAGTGGGAGATATTAATGAGGTTGAGGGTAAGCTGAAACAGGAATCGAAAAACAAAAACTAGTAGGAATGCAATAAGCAAGGTATTCCATTGGATCATATCTGACCACCTCAACGTAAGGCAACTACCAGCCCTAAAAAGCTCTTTAATCTCTCACAGAGTCCTCAGAGGCTCAGGGTTTTCTATTGCATTGTGCATCAGACACATTAGCACGATGCTCCATGCCCCGCCAAGGCTGAGTGTCTGGCCTGATTTTGGATGCCTGTCCCGTGGAATTCCAAAAATATTCAATGCGGCTAAAAAAATCAGGCCAAATTCAATATGCATCTCTGTGCGATCTCTGTGAACTCGAACGACTGAAAGGACTGGGCGAGAGATATTTATACATTTTTCCACCTAATTCCCGCTTCACACAAATCAACGATCCTGCAGTCCTGATGCCTCGGTCTTCTTGCTATACACACGGCCCTGCCATGGAGAATAAGGAGGTTTGAGAAGAGCCGCCATTTTTCTCTTGGAATTATCTCCATGAGATCAAATTCTACCTTCGTGGCATCGGTATTTCCCGTGAGACCGAAGAGTTTACTCAACCTGAGAACATGGGTATCTACCACGATCCCAGGAATACCAAAGGCCTCTGAAAGCACAAGATTTGCGGTTTTCCTGCCAATTCCGGGGAGAGATAGGAGTTCCTCAAGGCTGGCTGGTACTTCTCCATTGTACCTCTCTGCCAAAA
>DAOVRY010000045.1 GCA_030633645.1 Pseudomonadota bacterium
CAGACTCGCTGATGTATAGGGCGGAGGAACAGGAACCCAGAGATAGAAGGTGGCCTTCGGTGTATCAACCATAAAACCTGCATCCCTCAGCCCTGTCACCATGACATCTCTCCTTTTGGTATAGATTTTCTGTATCTCTCGGATGATCTCCTGATTTTTCCTCAGGCCTATGAGGCCAGCCCTTTGAATGGCCTGGAAAACACCGGAGTCAAGGTTGCTCTTTACTGAACCTAGGCCCTCAATAGCCGCCTTGTTTCCCACGGCAAAGCCAATCCGCCATCCGGTCATGTTGAAGGATTTGGATAGGGAATGAAATTCTATCCCTATATCCTTAGCTCCATCAATTTGGAGAAGGCTCACAGGTCGGTAACCATCGAAGGCGATTTCGCTATAGGTAAGATCATTGCATACCATCATGTCATACTTGTGTGCAAAGGCGACAACTGCCTCAAAGAAGTCCCTATCAGCGACGGCCGCTGTAGGGTTATTGGGATAATTGAGCCAGATCATTTTGGCCTTTGTGGCAGCCTCTTCTGGTATAGAATCGAGATCCGGTAAAAACCCGTTCTCTTTAAGCAGGGGGACAAAGCAAGATATTCCATCTGCAAAGAGCGTTCCAATGTTATACACTGGATAGGCAGGGGTAGGGATAAGGGCAAGATCGCCTGGATTTATGAATGCCAGGTGGATGTGAGCTATTCCCTCCTTTGCACCAATCAGGGATATCACTTCAGTTTCTGCATCGAGTGTGACCGAGAATCTCTCTTGGTACCAGTCAGCTACTGCTCCTTTGAAATCACCCGATCCAGAATAAGAAGGGTAGTGATGGTTTTCCGGATCCTGAACAGCTCGTATCATTTCCTTAATAATCTTTGGCGGGGTGGGAAGATCAGGGTCTCCGACACCAAGGTCGATTATATCTACCCCCTTTGCCTGTAAGTCTCGTTTTTTTTGATCAATCTCCTTAAACAGGTAGGGGGGGAGCTTCTTAAGTCTCTCAGTCAATTCAAACACTTTTTCTCTCCCTCAATCCCAAAACATCTTGCATATCATAAAGACCATTGGACTGGTTGACGACCCATGTGGCTGCGAGTAAAGCACCTCTTGCAAAGTTGTCCCTGCTGTGTGCCCTGTGAGTGATCTCGATCCTTTCCCCGGGACCGGCAAACATAACGGTATGTTCACCGACAATATCACCAGCCCGTATCGACTGAATACCGATCTCTTCCTCTCTCCTCACACCAATAAAACCTCTCCTTTCATAGACGGCGTCTGTCTCCAGGTTCCGGCCCGTTGAATCGGCGAGAATTCTGGCAAGATGCATTGCTGTGCCGCTCGGGGCGTCTTTTTTAAGCCTGTGATGAGCCTCAATTACCTCCATATCATAATCTTGGCCAAGAATCCTGGACACATTTTCAACCATCTTGAATAACACATTAACCCCTACACTCATATTAGGGGATTTGACGCACCTGATTCCCTGTGCCAGTTGATTGAGCTCTTTTTCATGCTCCCCGGTAATACCAGTAGTCCCAATGACCATTGCCTGGCCAGTCTTGGCAATAAACCTAATATGCCGTAAGGTGCTCTCTGGTGTCGTGAAATCAATCAAGACATCCGCATCGTTCATCACCTCACTGATATCCCCTTTGAGGACAATACCAGTCTTACCAAGACCTGCAATATCGCCTATATCTTGGCCAATTGCCGGATGGTCCGGTTTTTCAAAGACACCCCATAGTTTAATTCCTTCACTTTTTTGAATCATCTGGGTGATTCTTCCACCCATCCTGCCGGCTGCACCGGCAACAACAGCATTAACCATTTCTTCTCCCTCTGATTACCGTATAGTTTTTAGAGACACCTTACCCCTACCGCTCATCTCCAGAATTTGATTTCAGTCATTGTTTTCATCAATGAATTCGGGAATTACCTCACCACTTATGAGATCATCATAGGTTTCTCTTGCTCTGACAATTGAAAATCGTTTTCCTCTGACCATTACCTCTGTCGGCCTGGGACGGGAATTGTAATTTGATGCCATGGAAAAACCGTAAGCCCCCGCGCTCATTATGGCTACCAAATCCCCTGGTTTAAATGAAGGCATTTTTCTGTTCATAGCGAAGAAATCAGCAGTTTCACAGACGGGTCCCACGAGGTCAGCTTCAACCATTTGCGAATCGGTCACTCTTACCGGCTGCACAGCATGAAAGGAATCATAGAGGGTAGGTCGGATCAAGTCATTCATCCCTGCATCAACAATGACAAACCGCTTATGTGTTGTGGATTTGGTGTAGAGGACCTTAGTGACCAGAATACCTGCATTACCAATGATAACCCTGCCAGGTTCAAGGATGAGGGTGATGTTACTATCTCCCATGTTCTCCTTTAGTGCCCTGGCGTACTCTCCAGGGTGCGGCGGTCTTTCATCATCATAGGTTATGCCTAACCCGCCTCCAATATTAAGGAAATTGATATCAAGGCTCATCCTCTCCAATTCTCTTAAGAGCGCCTTCAGTTTGTTTAGCGCATCGAGAAAGGGATCAATCTCAGTGAGTTGGCTACCAATGTGGCAGGATATACCCTTTACACAGATATTCTTCAAACCCTTGGCCAATGCGTAGGTAGCAAGGGAGTCATTTATTGGTATGCCAAATTTATTCTCTTCCAACCCGGTAACAATGTATGGATGTGTTTTTGGCGCTACATTGGGATTTATCCGGATGGCTATCCTTGCCTTGCGGCCGATGTCCTGTGCTGTTTTATCTAATACCCGTAATTCTTGATCTGATTCTACATTGAACATGAGGATATCTGACTCAAGGGCCCTCCCCATTTCATGTGGGGTCTTCCCAACGCCAGAAAAGACAATCTTGTCAGGTGGAATTCCTGCTCTGAGCGCCCGAAAGAGTTCTCCTGCTGACACGATATCTGCTCCTCCCCCTTGTGAAGCGAGGACCCTTAGGACCGCAAGATTAGGGTTAGATTTCACAGAAAAGCAGGTGAGGTGAGCAAGGTCCTTGAAGGCATCTTCGAAAACGGAGAAATGCCTCCTTATTGTCGCATGGGAGTAAAGATAGAAAGGTGTTCCAACTTGATCAGCTATGGATGCGACAGATACATCCTCGCAGCAAAGATCATCTTTTTTGTAAATAAAATGATTCATGTGGGGACTTGACCTTAACCGGTTGATAATATCTTAGTCTCGGTTCACTATCTTGCCTTCAAATATATCGATTATGTCTCTTACCGAGGCAGGTAAGGTGTTTTCTTTCGGGGTTTTTTTTGAATTTTTTGGTCGGCCCTGCTTTTTGAAAACCACCTTAAGATCCGACTGGAAGAAATCTTGGGCATACGCACAGAGCTGCTCATAGTGCTCAGGGTCATCAAAATAGCCACCTGTAAAAGCTCCTTCTCCGTAAGGTAACTCCAGTCGGTCTGCAGTTAGTGTGCAAGATTTCCATTCCTTTAATACATTGGCCATCGCCCTATTCCTGGTGGCGAGGTAACGCAGAAACTCGTCCCATTTCTTGCCATCGTCTAAGTAGTTCGGTCTAGGCACTGGTTCCTTTTGAGTAAAGTTTTTTTCAAGATCCTCATAATGCCCTGCTGAGATAGGTTTATTGATTCGTTTTTCTATTTCCGCAATCTTTCTAATTAATTCATCAAATGAAAGATAATCCTTGAGTTCTGAGAGTTTAATGAGGATCGCCTCAAGCGCAATTCGCGGGTTGTTTGTATAACGCAAATCTGCTTCTTTGCTAATGAGGAAATTAAGTGATTGAACAAGCCTTTCCATCCCCGCCTTTCTTGCCAGGTTTTTTGTTTCTTTCAGTTCATTATCAGGTAGATCAAGAAGATGGGGAGAGTCGGGAGCGACCAGCGAGACGATTAGATTACGAAATTGATTCATTATTTCTCGATAGAACTCCTTGATCTCGTAGCCATAATTGTATACCTCATCGATTATCTCGAGGCATAATGTGGTGTCAGCATCAATTATTGACCGGGACATCTTATAGATGAGATCCCGGTCTATTATTCCCAGAACAGCCCCTATTTGGTCATCCTCTACGTTCTGGCCTGTAAAAGAGACAACCTGGTCGAGAAGGCTCTCTGCATCTCGCATGCTTCCCTCGGCCTCCCTTGCAATAATGGAAATAGCGGTATCACTTATGGTTATCTCCTCTTCTGCTATTATGTTTTTAATCTGTTCTTCTATTTTTTTTATGGGTATCCTCTTGAAATCGAATCGTTGACATCGGGATAGTATGGTCGCTGGCACTTTGTGCGGTTCTGTAGTAGCGAAGACAAACTTAACATGTTCTGGTGGCTCTTCCAGGGTCTTCAGCAATGCATTGAATGCAGGGAGGGTCAACATGTGTACCTCATCTATTATATAGATTTTGTACTTGCCATGAGAAGGGAGGTACCTAATATTTTCTCGAAGATTTCTTATCTCATCAATTCCCCTGTTGGATGCACCATCAATCTCTTGCACATCTACGGATGAACCATGCGTTATCTCGACGCAGGAGGTACATTGGTTACAAGGATTTCCGTCATTGTTGTTTTCGCAATTGAGGGCCTTGGCAAAGATTCGGGCAACCGAAGTCTTGCCGACACCCCTTGCGCCGCTGAACAGGTAGGCATGAGCCAATCGGCCAGACAGGAAGGCATTCCTAAGTGTCTGGGTAATATGCTCCTGACCTAAGACCTTTTCAAATACTTGGGGTCTCCATTTTCTAGCAAAAACTTCGTAGGGCATAATGAAATCAAAAATATGGCTGGCGGAGAGAGGGGGATTCGAACCCCCGGTACCACTTCTGGTAGTACACGCGATTTCCAGTCGCGCTCCTTAAGCCAACTCGGACATCTCTCCTGGATTCCGCTGGCGCGGAATACATTTGGTTTTTGGCCCATATTGAATTTTTTCAGCTTGGAGTAGAATCCTAATGGTTAATTACGTTATCGGACTATGTACCCCAAGCTAGTGGTGAAATCAAGCCAAGGTTGAATTTCCTGGCGGAGAGGGTGGGATTCGAACCCACGTGCCTCGCTCTTCACGAGACAAATCGATTTCGAGTCGACCCCGTTACGACCACTTCGGTACCTCTCCACATGATGTTAGTAGTCCGCTGTCAGTTGTCATTTGTGTCTCGTATTTCTGAACGCTTCCATGAAATTTATTTCATCTTTGAAAACCACGTCCTGTGGGCGCGGTCAGAGGCCATCGGCTTTGCCTGGAATTGTTCCTGGTTTGCCAAATCCCGATAAAATCGGGACAAAATCCAATCCCGACGTGTCGGGATTAAATGCCCAAACCCTCGGTCAAGTGAGCAAAATGCGCTAAAGCGAAAGAAGTTAGGCAAATGACAAAGGAGTAACGAGAAACGAGGAACGAGCAACGAACCCCGATAATATCGGGACACCAAGATTGGGTTTTTGGGCTTTGACATTCATTTTGCATTTGAGCTTTGTCATTTGACATTCAGCCTCGGGAACTCAAATCCCGCGGCTCGCGGGATAGCCCCCTTCAAGGGACACATCAAAGCCACGTCCTCTGGGCGTGGATTCTTTACACCTGTTGTTTCATTTCAACGGGCATTCTTATGCTATCTCCTCTCTCGGAAAAAACCCTGCATAAGTTCTCTGCATTCTTTTTCCATTACGCCAGGAATTACTTTTAATTCGTGATTGAGCCTGCCATCATCAGATAGATTGTAGACTGAGCCTGCAGCACCGCCTTTTTCATCAAATGCCCCAAAAACGAGGGTATCTAACCGGGCATTGATAATAGCACCCATACACATGGGGCAGGGCTCAATCGTTACGACCAGGGTCATTCCATTCAATCGATAGTTACTGAACACCTTTGCTCCCTGCCTGATAGCCAGTATCTCTGCATGGGCAGTAGGATCGTTATCCAAAATGCATCTGTTGTGTGCTCTGGCTACTATCTCATTGGATTGGTCTATAAGGATGGCACCGACCGGAACCTCTCCGGCCAACCATGCCTTTTTGGCCTCTCTCACGGCCTCTCGCATAAAATGGGAGAGGTCTGCGCGGTCTTGTATCCCTTGTCGCAGTGGTAACATCCAACCAAAAATCGTAGAATGTTTTCGATTTTTGTCAATATTGTCTTTGGTTTTTGCTCTAAGTTTGGTTATCATTTAACATGTACCTATCAGTGAGTCAACTTGATAGTGATTCCCAAAACCGTGGTAAAATACGCCATAGAGAAAACTGTGTCATCTTTTCACTTGAAACTGTGTTAGGGCTACCACAAACGGTGTTACAGACGGATGAGGATCTTTATAACCCATTGTAATTTCATGATAAATTTATCCAATGCTATGTGGCATAATTGTTGCTTTATCAAAACTATGTCTGGGATGATCGCCTCGCGAAATGAGGGTTTTTCCTTAAAAGAGCCGTGAGGAGAAAAGAGTGAATAAACCTAAAGGGACGGCATCTCGGGACAAAAGACAGAGCCCTGGGCTTAGAGCCCAGGGCTTTTTGATTGGGAAAGTTCTTTTTCGACTACCTCAACATCCTCCGGTACATCTACCTCGATAGAATCAAATAGGGTCTCTACAACCTTTACTTTAAAGCCATGCTCTAAGGCCCGAAGCTG
>DAOVRY010000302.1 GCA_030633645.1 Pseudomonadota bacterium
GGGCGAGGGCCTTAATCTGGTCAAGGCTGATCGACGGGGGTTCTATCTGGCAGTAGACATGGTGCTCACGCACCAGTCTGGCAATGAGTTGGTTGTACTGGGAACCAAAATCAATGATTAAGATCATCGCAACACGTGTTTAATCGCATCCAGTCACTGGGTTAAGGTTTTCTCGCCTGCTCCCTATCTAATGTTGGAGGGTCGAGGACCGCTTCGCTTGAGGATCGTTTTACTTGAGGCAAAAGCAAGAAAATAGTCTACCTCCGACCTCAAGCGTAGCGATCCTCAAGTCCGCCGCAGGCGCACGCTCCTACAACCTCCGCTGGTTCGGACTTAGGCGCTAATTTAATGTTTCGGGATTTTCACGTTGATACTTATGGGTGGCATGGACAAACTTGTTTGTCCGTGTCCTTTTGACATAGGTATGAACGAACAGATGATGAAAATACAAAATCATCTATCGCTAATTCCACGTTTCGCTCCCCACTGTACCAGCTCGCACTCGACCATTTCCATTCTTCAGGAATCGATACAAGACCTCTTTTAACTGGATTATTATGAATATACATTATCTTTTCCAAAAGTTCATTTTCACTATGGATATTTCGATCATATCCAGGACCAGTTTGCCAGAATCGAAAGACCTTCCGCCTCCCCCGCTGGACGGTCAATTTTTCCAGCCAATCTCGATTATGGTCACGGAGGAAATGTTTCGCCTTCCTGGCTACGGATTGCTTAATAGCTTTTAAAAACAATGCAATATCATAAATCGCAAACAACGGGAAAACAATAAAATGAGCATGTTCTGGCATGATCACATAGGCTAAAAGCGCAAAGTTATATCTTTTTCTTGCATCTACCGTTGCCTGAATGAACCAACGTCTTGTTCGTTCCCGACTCAATAATGGAAGCTGTTGGTAACAGGAAAATGTTAAAAAGTGAGCATGACCGGGATCGTTGAAATGGTGAATAGTTTTTCTTTTTTGTTGCTTCATATAGACATCTTTTGCACGGACAAACAAGTTTGTCCGTGCCACCCTGTCATCCATCCCATCATTCTTTTAAGTTAGCGCTTATGCAAAGTCCTCCTCACCATCTTTATTCCAAGACCTCGATTTGAGAGGGATCATCGATGACCATCTCAGGACGGCCTTCAAAGCCCTTAATCAGGCCCCAGGCTCTGACTTTCTTCCTTTTGTAATAGCTAGCTGGAGATACACCCTGAGACTCAAAACGATCCAGCATGTTCCTGAAGATGGTAATATGGAAATGTGACTCGTAAGGTCTTCCAAAACTTAGCCGGATTACCTTTTCTCCTTTATAGGTATTCTGAACCTTTCCCTCTGCTACCTTTATTCTTCCAATATACCGCACTGCCTTATCAGTGGAGATGGGGTGAGATTTGACTTCACGCCAAAAACCTCGATCATTCTCTTTTGCACCTTTCTGTAATCTCACCAGAAGGCTAGCATGCTTGACATTGGGAGGATAAATATACGTGAGTGCATATCCTCGGCCTATCATCCGCCCATTTACCAGATTATCTCCAACATAGACATAGGCCAGCAGTCGGTCAAACTTGTCCCTCTTCACTACATCATATTCCAGCCGGACCCTCTTTCCCTCCACCAGCTCTTCGTTAAGGGCCTTTGCCGCTTCAGCAAAGGGTTCAGGATCATAAATCCACCTTCCTCCCTCTTTTCTCCCCAACTCCGGAGCATTTATACCAATGTATCTGACGGTATATCCACCCGTTACCCTTATAGTGTCTCCATCGCTCACATCTTCTACTGTTACTTTTTTAGGAAACCTTTTGCGGGAAGTAACAACGTACTTATAAAGGGAGAATATTAACACTACAAAGGCAATTGCAGCAATGACCAGATATTTCATCTATTGCTCCTTCAATAAATACGTAATAAGGCCGTAATCTACCTTCCCGTCTTCATCAGCTCAATGAACTCATCAAACAGATATCTCGCATCATGAGGGCCGGGGGAGGCCTCCGGATGATACTGCACCGAGAGAATGGGCAGAGTTCGATGTCTCATACCCTCCAGGGTCTGGTCGTTCAGGTTGATGTGAGTGATTTCAATATCCGGATCTTTGATCGATTCAATATCCACACAAAAGCCGTGGTTCTGGGCTGTGATCTCCACCTTGCCAGTGGATAGATTCTTGACCGGATGGTTTGCCCCACGGTGACCGAATTTCAACTTATACGTCTTACCGCCAAAGGCAAGCCCCAGGAGTTGGTGGCCCAGGCAAATCCCAAAGATGGGATAGTCCGGAATCAGGCGCTTGATGGTATCAACGGCATAGGTAATTGGCTCGGGGTCCCCGGGGCCATTCGAAAGTACGATTCCATCGGGGTTCATGGCCCTGATTTCCTCAGCGCCGGTATGAGCCGGCACAATCGTTACATAGCATCCCCTTTCTGCCAGGCTTCGGGCTATGTTGAACTTCATGCCGCAATCAAGTGCCACAACATTAAAGCGGGCCCGTTTTTCCTGAGGCCACCCGTAGGGTTTGTGGCAGGTGACCTCCTTGACCAGATCCCGACCCACAAGCCCCTGGGAGGCCCTGGCTTTTTCCACCAGGGAACCAGGATCAA
>DAOVRY010000063.1 GCA_030633645.1 Pseudomonadota bacterium
GGGCTAATAAAGCCATTTAAAGCATCTACGTTTCAGATTAAGAATAGGATTGAGCTTGCCAAGAGAGATATCAAGGCGGCCAGAGCGACCATGGCTCATGACAGGGATTGGGCCTTTAGCATTGCTTATAATGCTATTTTCCAAGCTACACGGGCCTTGATGTTTGATCAGGGGTTTCGACCAGCCGCCGGAGAGGGGCAGCACAAGGCCGCGGTCCAATTTGCAGAGATTATATTGGGCGATAGATTTCGAGACGAAATACATATTTTCGACAAAATGAGGAGCAAGAGACATCGTGTCATTTATGATGTCTCGGGACTGGTATCTCAGGCTGAAGCTCGCCAAGCCCTTGACTTTGCTGTAAGGTATGTTGAGATAGTAGGAAAAATGTTGGCCAAATGACCGGTTCCGTATGAATAGATCCAAAAGCCTAAGGAACTAATGAAGGCTTTTGGTGCTATACTACAGAAGAGTCAGTAATGTTTCCAGC
This sequence comes from Pseudomonadota bacterium, assembly GCA_030633645.1. Classification (GTDB taxonomy): domain Bacteria; phylum Desulfobacterota; class DSM-4660; order Desulfatiglandales; family B25-G16; genus JADFWK01. The sequence goes on from DAOVRY010000063.1 coordinate 491, forward strand.
ATTTGAGCATTCGAATTTCGAAGGTACTTATAGCCCCTGCAAAAATCCGAATAAAAACTTGCGGTCAGCTTAGCTTCTGGCTTGCCAGGCTTGGTTATATGAAACTCATCATTCTCGGTTCAGGCACCAGTGTTCCGCTCGCTGAAAGGGCATCCCCATCTCTTGCCATTTTCATTGAGGATCAGTTCCTGTTGATGGATATAGGTCCGGGAACAGTCAGACAACTGGCAATTGCCGGCCTCAAGTACCAAGATGTTGGTTATATAATCATCAGTCATTTTCATCCAGATCATACAGCTGATCTGATCCACTTTTTCTTTGCTACACGGTATCCTCCAATCCTCGATAAGAGAAAGCCTTTCACCATTATAGCCCCTGAAGGATTCAACCGGTTTCTAACACTCCTGAAAAAACCTTATGGTACCTGGCTTGATCTCCCTGCCGGCCTTATGAGGATTGAGGAATTAAGAGTGGACAAAAAGGACAACAGGGAATTTGACAAATTCAGGATACTTTCGGCACCGGTATACCACACCCCTCAGAGCATTGGTTTTAGAATAGAAGATAATTCAGGAAGAGTTATTGTGTATTCAGCAGACACCGGTTACTGTGAAGAAATTGTAGATCTGGCAACAGGCGCAGATCTCTTGATCCTTGAAGCTTCTTTCCCTGATGGAGAAGAGATGGCAGGACACCTGACCCCATCAGAGACAGGTAACATAGCCACACAATCAGGGGCCAAGAGGCTTGTCTTAACCCATTTTTATCCAGAATGTCTGAGGACTGACATTGAGGCTCAATGCCGGAAGACCTATCAGGGAGATCTCCTCTTGGCAACTGATTTGATGTCTTTATCAGTGGGATAGTTGTTTTAAAGGGAATGCTAGTTACAATTTCATTTCATGTTTGCAATAAGATGGAACTACCATGTTGAGAGATCGGCCTATTTTGCCCTAGCCTTTTGACACACTCAATACCTTCTCAAGCCTCTTAACTCTGAGTTTAGTGTAACCATCTCTTGATGAATTAATAATGCGATTTCCTAATAGATCAGCTTCAGCCATTAAATCCGCTCCTCCTCTCCAACAGGTTCGTACCAAAACTATGTCTTGTGAAATTCTTGGTGGTAACCTGCACAGGGAGAAGTCTCTACACCTGACAGTTGAGCCGAGAGGTAATCCTACTTTTAACTAATTCTTTATACAATGCAATGTTACCTGTAATGACTTGGATTTGAACTGACAATCATTGACAGGATGTGCAGATTAATCTGATATTCACCCCGTTAAAGGGTACATAGCATTGGTCACTCAAACGCGGTTGGGAATGAAGATTGCGTAATCTAATCGAACTCTTCGGGAGGTGATTTGAGCTGCGATTAAGGCAAGAAATCTAGGCTTTTGCTCTGGGGAGTCGGGTTCAATATGTTGTGGATATATTTGCTCAAACAAAAAACTCTTTAGATCTATATGCACCACGAAGAGAACTGGAAAGACAGAGTGCTGGATGAAGCCGTAGCGTACCATAATATGTTCTAACTTTTTTTGATTACTATACCATAATTTCTCTTAAGAGTGGCAGATTGCCTAAGAGCTTTCCGGCCCCTAAAACCACTGTGGTGAGCGGGTCGTCCGTAATGGTTATCGGCAGATGCGTCTCCTCTCGCAGCAAGACATCAAGATTTTTTAACAGGGCCCCGCCTCCCGCTAACACAATCCCATTATCCACCACATCAGCAGATAGCTCAGGTGGGGTCTGCTCCAAGGCAATTCTCACTGTTTGAATAATGGTACCTACCTGTTCAGATATTGCCTTTCTCACCTCCTCAGAATCTATGGTAAGTATCTTTGGTATACCAGCCACCAGATCCCTGCCCTTAACCTCTATACACTCCGGTTCATCGGTTGGGCATGCGTTTCCAACAGTAATCTTGATGAGTTCTGCCGTTTGAAGGCCAATGAGAAGATTATGTTTTCTTTTTAAGTACTGCAAGATGGCCTCGTCCATCTTATCGCCACCTATCCTTACTGAACGTGAATACACAGTGCCTGCCATGGAGATAACGGCGATTTCTGTGGTGCCTGCCCCTACATCAACTACTATATTGCTCGTTGGTTCAGTTATAGGTAAGTCTGCACCGATTGCCGCTGCCATTGGTTCCTCAATCAAAAACACCTCCCGAGCCCCGGCAGATTGTGCAGACTCACGGACCGCTCTCTTTTCAACCTGGGTTACGCCCGATGGAACGGATATAATGATCCGTGGTCTCACCAGGGATCGTCGGTTATGAACCTTTCTAATAAAATATCTGAGCATGGTCTCAGCACTATCAAAATCAGCAATAACCCCATCCGCCATAGGCCTGATTACCACAATATCCTCTGGTGTTCGGCCCACCATTGCCTTTGCCTCTCTTCCCATAGCCAATACCCTGCCTCCCCGCTGATCCCCTTTCCGCACCGCTACCATAGAAGGCTCATTCAAAACGATCCCCTTACCCTTAATGTAAACTAAGGTATTGGCCGTACCCAAATCGATTGCCAAATCATTCGAGAATAAACCGAGCACAGGATCTAATAACATTAGGGTCTCCCTCTCAAAATTTCTATTTCCAAATCTGGCTTACCTTGATTTATTTGAGACTGTTCAATAATTCAGGTTTATCGCTGGGCTCATCTTTTCATATCGCTTGAACACAGAAATGATGTCCTCGGTAGCGTCGATACCGTGCGCGACAACGTACAGCATGATATTATCACGATACAGAACCGGAGAAAACGCGTCAAGTGTTAATGATCCGCCTTCCGCTGTTCATTTTGTGAAGGTGAGTGGCGGGGTCATAGGGGATTCGAACCCCTTAGACGATAAAGGTAGGGTCAGAAAGGGCGCTGACTTTTTAGTCTGAGAATGTCCACATATTGTATGGAAGCCATTGAGCCAAGAAGTCTCAACTTCTGTCAAAGTTGAGACCCACGATCAGCAAAATCTTATTGCAGACTTAATATTGCTAAACAATTTCATTTAATGCGCATCCCTGCGATATTTGAAACGGAAATCATCACTGATTCTAACTGCAGAATCCCGAAATCCAACGAAATCTTGTCTGCTGATATCAAAGCAGGAAAAAAGAGGACTATATGTGCTTGTACAACGGAATTAGTTGAGCTTGGTAGAAAACATGTTGCATTCCTCATACCAATCAGAAGAGACCGCTATGCCCCCACCTCATATTCACGAATACGTCTTCTTCCCATCCCTTGTTATTCTTCCTCAATGGACCTCAAAATCCATAGCTCCCACCCTAGCTTTATGTTTTAAGTCTAGATTATCGCTCAGTATTCACCGTGGAACTACTTGAGCCTAAACTAATTTTGATTTTCCGCCGATATAATAAATGTGGTTCCAGAGCATGCAGAAGAGTCGGATATCATTTTCCAGTTGATGAAACAAACCTTGTGTGGAATAAGATCGCAGTTAGCAGTGAAAATCACAAAATCGATTTTTAAAAAAAATGCAGGAAGATAGCTCAACATTAAATATTGTACGTATAGGGAGTTATATTACCTTCAGTAGTCTCAAAGAGATTGGAAATAGGATTTTAGAATCCTTTCAAGGTATTATAGACGAGTTTAAGTTATCGCATCATGATGCCCCTCTTCTAGATAGTATTGATGCTTTTCTATTGACAACAATACTTCATGAGGAATTTGGGGGACACACCTTAGGGATAACAGATGCGGATCTAAAGACGAGCGATGAAGATGAGTTTTATAATTCTATTTTTGGAGGCAAGAATCCTCAGAATGATGTCGCAGTAGTCTCCACAAGAAAACTTGGTCCAACTAAAATTAACTCTAAAAGGGATTATGATTTATACATCGATAGGACTTCAAAAGTGTCTCTGCATGAAGTGGGTCATAATTTGGGTTTAACAGATCATGGTTCTTATAAGGTGGCTCGTGATGGATCATTATGTCCAATGAGTAAAGGAGAATTTAATAGGTTCGGATATTGGGGGTATGTCAGAGTAGTTATCGATGGTAGAGGCCTGAACTTTTGTGATGAATGCACCTATTTTTTAAAGAACATGTATGGTTATAAAAGTCAATCGGCTAAATTATTGGAACACTGACTAGAGTTAACGGGCTGTTGCCCAAACGGAAATCCCTTTGAGCGGTCATTAAAACGTTTTTTGCCAAGAAATCTTGGCGAAGTGGAAGACAAGCGATGTCAACTGTTTGAGCCCTAAAGGCGAGTTTTGACATCGCCTGGAGTCCCGCCTTTGATAGGCGGGATCAAAAAACGTTTTAGACCAAGCGAAAAGGGATTTGGGCAACAGCCTGTAAAGATTTGACCCCCCCACCAGTGGGAAATTTCCAGAGGATTTGTATCCTTGGGTATGTTCTGCACGGGCTTCGGCTTTCACAATACGTGCCCATCGACGGATGGTTTCAGACAGTGGTGGCTAATTTCTTTCCTAAGGTAACAAGCAAATCTTTATCATTTCTCTAGAAAGGAGGAAGGACATGAAAAGATTGTTAGCTTTTGTTTTCTTCGTGGTATCGACAATGGTTTTGTTGAGCGGTTGTGCAGCTACCAAGAGGGTAACGGTCAGTCCTAGTTTTTGGCAACACAAGGATCAGGCTATCGGTGTCGCGCTTGTGGAAATTCCGAGGGGTAACTTAAAGAACTTCGGGAGCTCCATAGGTAACTTAGCGCAACAGCTTAAGGAGCAAGATAGAATGGCCACAGCGACAGCTGCGCTCAGACACCGACTACGTCGCACCTATCCCAGGAACTTTGCTCGAATTCAGGACCTTTTTGTGGAGAAACTGAAAGCTGCCGGGTTTAAGGTCATCAAGATAGAGGAAAAAATCAACCTGGGGGAGTTGCCCAAAGGTAAGCTCGCCTCTTCAGAGTACCCCCCAAAGGATTATCGCCCGGTTGGGCGAAAAGCAGCGGTCGATCGACTTATTGTGTTACAGTTGTCAGGATTTGAGGTCTCCTGTCTTTTTATGGGTACCTATCCCCAAGGGACCCAGATAAACGTCCAGGTCAGGGGTGAGATGATCGATGTTAAATCCAACAAATTGCTCTGGCGGACGCAATTCGCGGAGGGATCATTCAGGAGGGCAGTTGTCGGTAAATGTACGGAGCCCGCTGATTTTCCAAGTATAATAAGCTCCATAATGGAAGATATCAATAAAGGAGTCATTTTTCTATATGAAAATTTCTTCGGCGAAAAGCCGAGCCGATCGTGAGCTCGGGGCCCAAAACCAAGGCCTTGTTTGGGTCAAGCCTCTTCGAACCTAACAAGAAGTGGCTGAAAGAGGTTCTCGTACTCCTGGTATCGAATAAGGCACGACATATTGCGAATGGGATCAGGCATAACTAGGTGTCTATATAAGCTAAGATCTTAACATTTCTGTCAAGTTTTAATAAAGCTCCATAATTTCACATAGATGCCGCGTGATACTGGATGCTGGATGAAATCAGGAATGCCCTCTAACCGTTTTGAAGCTGGGTCTGCACGCTAAGTGTGTTCCCAAGCTGGAGCCTTGGAACAAAA
>DAOVRY010000133.1 GCA_030633645.1 Pseudomonadota bacterium
ACAAAATAGAGTACCGAAGAGGTAATCAGGGATATAAAGAAGAATGTAAAAAACTCCTTGTAAAAATATCTGGTAATTATTTTCATCTTCACTGTATCTTCGATACTGCCCGTGGTTTGTTGTCAGTGGTCAGTTGTATTTGTATTTCTCGTGATGAAGATCCACTAACAGGCACCTATCGTTTTTTTAGATCCAAGATCCTGGCTATTTTAGCTGCACTCGCCTCAACGAAACGTTGGAGATCCTTTCCCTGGAGGGGCTTTCCAGGCTCTGGTAGTTTATCTAGACCTGCTAGTTCAATACTAAGAGGGGTGTTCCTAAATTTTTTGTTTGGTTTGACCTCGAATTCGGGCGGGAATCCATTCGAGAAATACATCTCCTGGAAGGGGGAGAACTTAAGGGCGTGAGCCGTTGCATCAAGTACACCTCGTTCTTCTTTGGAAACGAGGCCTTGGTTTACCGCCTTCATAAACCCGGCCATAGACGCCCCTCCCTGGGTGCAGGCAATATGACCATTCTTGTTCGCTGTTATCATGGCATCCATTATTTCCTGTTCAGTCACAGATACAAAGAATACCTTTCTTTGACCAGCTGCCCTGTTATATTCCCTGACCAAATCAATGACCCGTGGCATAGACACAGGATTGCCGATCATGGCTGCCTGGGCAACACTCGGTTTTACCGTAATCGGCTCAAAGTGCCGCTTAGAAGGGTCATTCTCCAGGTAATAGCGATATACGGGGTCAGCATGGGTTGACTGGACACCAATAATCTTTGGTGCTTCAGGAATGATATTTGCCTTTAGGAATTTTAGAAAACCGCTCATAATGGCGGTTATATTGCCCGCATTGCCAATGGGAACGACAATAACCTTATCACCCACCTGATAATCAAAGTCTTGCGCTATTTCAAAGGAATATGACTCCTGGCCCAGAATTCTCCAGCTGTTCTTGGAGTTTAGCAGGGCAACGTCATATTTCTCACTTAACTCCTCAACCACCTTCATGCAGTCATCGAATACGCCCGGCAGCTCTAATACTGTTGCTCCACTTCCCAGGGGCTGTGAAAGCTGCTGAAGCGTGATCTTTCCTTTGGGGAGAAGCACGACCGATTTCATAAAATTAGTCAGATATGCTGAATACAGTGCCCCTGAGGCTGACGTATCACCGGTAGATGCGCATATTGTTAATAGATTTTTTATATTCTTTTTTTTGGCTAGGTAATTCAGATAACTGAGAGCACAGGCCATTCCCCTATCTTTAAAAGACAAACTTGGATTCAGCCCTTCATTCTTGAAATAGAAGGGAAGGCCTACCAATTCTTCGAGGTTTTTGTTGGCCATAACGAGAGGGGTATGAGCTTCACCAAGATATATAATGGATTCTAAAGGGATAACAGGGGCAATGAACTCATAGTAGCGGAAGATACCCTTGAGAGGACTGATATTGAGCATCCGCCTATAGTCAAAGATTTTTCTCCACAGGGAACCCTCTATGCCTCTGGTTTCTCCTGTTGGTTCATAAGAGAGCATCAATATTCCACCACACGATGGGCAGGTGTACAGCAGACTGTCACTATCGAATATACTCGTGCACCTAAGACATCGGTAAAACATGGTACCTGAGGGCCCAGGCACCAGGTATTTTTTGATATCCTCTGGAAATTCATTCAACTTCATGCAAATCTCCTAATCTTTCCAACCGTGGATGCCAATGAGATTGACAAAACGACACCCCCCTAAGCTCTCTTGTTCTAGATTTTCTCCCTTCTTCGTAACCTTTATCAGTTCCTGTGTATATCTGTCACCAACAGGGATAACCATTCGGCCATTATCTGCCAGCTGATCTATAAGTGGCTTTGGCAGACTTGGTGCCCCAGCCGTTATCATAATAGCATCGAACGGGGCGTACTCCTTCCATCCCAAGGTTCCATCAAAGGCCTTAAAGAGGACATTACTATATCCCAATTGGGCCAATAGTTTTCTAGCATCTACCAACAGCGATTTTATCCGCTCTATAGTATAAACCCTGCTCGACAATTCAGCTAAAATCGCTGTTTGATAACCGGAACCAGTACCTATCTCAAGGGTATTTTCCTTTCCCTGGAGCTCTAATGCCTCTGTCATGAGGGCTACAATGTATGGCTGGGATATGGTCTGTTTTTCACCTATGGGGACAGGATGATCGTTATATGCCTCCCCGGCCAGGGCCTCTGAAATGAAAAGGTGCCGCGGGATTCTACCCATGGCTTGCAAGACTCTTTCATCTGCTATGCCCCTGGCGGCTAACTGATTTTTTACCATCCTTTCTCTTGCAAGCTTGAAATCATGCGACATGGAATCTTAGCACCCTTTTGTGTTCTCTGGTGAATATATCCCCTTTGCGAGTTGCTTGCCTATAATACCCTTTCTTAAGAGAATATCCATATTTATTCCAACTTGTAAAACCACCTCCTGTGGCTGCAAATTCGGTACACGTTCACAGGTTCAGGGTTCAAGGTTCAGAGGTTCGGGGTTCAGAGGTTCAGGGTTGCTTTTCTTTTGTTAACCTTTACTAACCCCGAAGCCCGATTTCATCGGGAAACCTCTGAATCTTTTGAGATGAACCTGCTACGTCCTGAATTTGTCCCTTCAAGCCGAAGTCGCGAGCAAACTTGATCTTCTTTGTCAGCTCAATAGATCTTGTGAGTTAACTCCCGGGCCAATCGTTCGACCTTAAGGCTCTCGACAGGTTGCCATGCCTCAATGTCCTCAAATCGTTCTATTCTCTATGCGTTCTCCGTCCCGCTGTGACGCGGCACTGGCGCGGCAGGTCAGAGCTCACGCTTAAACGGTTCAGACCTGCCCGACGCATGGCAGGCGGGGTTGCGGTGAACCCTGAATCCCGATTTCATCGGGTAACCCTGAACCCATGAACGGTTACCGGATATTCAAGGCCAAGCCCCGCACCTCCATATTCTTTCTCAGCCCGAGGGCATAGATATCCACGGGCTCCCATTTTTTTCCAGGCTGCTCTGGGGATAATCCCCTCTTTTTCCCATTGGTCGTAAAAAGGGATTATCTCTTTGGAAAGAAACCTTTTAAATTTTTCTCTCAAAAGGAGATGGTCTTTTTTGTAAAGGATTTCATGCATAGTTGTCTACGGGAGGGATTCATGGGGGCATTCATAGGCTTCTTTCATAGAACCTCTTGCTCAAGCCGATAGCCTCTCGGTTGAGGCTTTCTATCTACATAAACGTTATTAGTGTTGTCCAAGGAAAAGCGTCCTCGAGCAATCATTTCCACTGTCAACGGAAAGATCTTCCAGTCACCAATCTTTTTGAGGCCTCTCTGGTGTTCAGCGACCACTTTCTCAAAGGCAGGCTCATCTTTGAGTAGATCGGGAAGAGGGATGGGCAATTCAACTTCAAGAGGATTTGAGACTATCAACAGAGGCCCGGTATCCACCCCGGCATCTGTCAGGATAGTTGAGGCCCGCAGAAAGGTTTCTCCACTGGCTATAGCATCAGCCACTGCATGAGCACCAACATATTTCCTTTTTCCAGCAGGGGTGAGTATGGATAGATCGCCTGGGTGGACATTGACACATCTGCTTAATGTCAGGTAGCTCATATATCCTGCCAGAGCAATAATATCTATCTCGAAGGCCCCTATCAGAACAGAGGCAACAGAGTCAAATTCCTTTCTTGCTCCCATCCCTTCAGGAGTTGCAACGCTCTTCTTTAATCTTCTACGCTGGTAAAACTGGCCTATGTCGTAGCTGAAATAAGGAATCCCCGCATTTAGTGCGATTCTTTCACCTGCTGAGTGCCCGTCAGAGCGGTCACTGAAAATGAAGATAACTTTAAAGGGAGATCCACCAGGCTCATTCTCCAGTTCCTTTTGTCTTTCAAGGAGCCGGATAACATTGGTTCCAGAGCCTGACATAAAGGCAGCGACTCTCATGACTCTGCCTTGTGCTTGCGGATCAAAGATGGGTACCGGTTTCATAAAGGTTTGTTTTCCTCGTTAGACTCGATTACAGGCAACTCTAGTGAGCACCACTCTATCGTTTATGCGCGCTTCACGGATGACCTTGAAAGCTGAAGTTTCTTTACCTGAGACAGTGAGTAACCTGTTTGTCTCTCTACTAATACTCGTTTGGAAACATTCAAAAGTCGAGGTCCAGTTGTTTTTTCAGCCACATGATGAGAATCAATTTATCTAACTGGTAATGCCAATTTCCTCAAGGCGATATCTATTAGCTTCAAGGGAGGTGGCCAAATATTTGGCATTTAACAGGACATAACCAAAGGCGCAAATGTTTTGTGGAGTAAATCCCAAATATTTGGCCACTGCAGAACACGGTGGTATTTTTTGTGAGATATCGCCTTTCAGAAACAGCCATTACCTTTTTAAACCTAAATGCCTCAACTTTTGAACGTTACCAAGTAATTTGATTAACCTAAACTCCAATGGAATTTC
>DAOVRY010000232.1 GCA_030633645.1 Pseudomonadota bacterium
ACTGTAACGCCCAGAGTGTATTCCAGCAATGTCGCGCCTCCCGATCCCGTCCCGGTCTCGGGACGGGGAGGGCAGGCCATTATTTTTACCCCGTGAAACTTATTTTCTATTTCACTGGGGCCTGGTGCGAGGCGATATACAAAAGCCTCTAATAAATCCTTTTAATTTCAACCAGTTGTAGAAATTCCGGTACATCTAATTAGGGCCTTTTGAAGACATAGCTGAGCTGACCATTCGGTAGGGTAGTTGAGTCGGTTTTTAACTCCATCCCCACAGCTAGATCTTCATAGGGTATGTCCTTTGATATTCTTCCAAAAATCTTGTAGCCACTGTAATCAAGGAGAGCAATGGTATAGGGAAGATCATTCTCAAAGCCCACCGGTCCATACTTCAATTCACTAAAGCTCAATAGCTTTCCGATCCCTGAAACCTCAAACCACTCCATGTTACTAGTCAAACACTTGTAACAATCCGATCTTGGAGGAAAATATAATGCACCACAGTCCTTACACTTGGTGCCCATTACCTTTCCTTCCTCTAGATGGCTTATAAAATCATTGGTCTTGGTAATAGCCGTAAAACTCACGGTACCAAATTTCTTAAATCTATCGTCTACTTCTTTTTTAGCCATTCTCTTACCTCCCCAGTATAGTTACGTTTCCGTATAAGCCGACACCACCAATATTGTGGACAAGACCAATTTCCGGATTTTTGACCTGCATCTCTCCGGCCTCTTCCCTCAACTGAAGTACTATGGTTCTAATCTGGGAACCTCCTGTCGCCCCAATAGGATGCCCTTTGGACAGAAGGCCACCATCTACATTAACGGGGATACTTCCCTCCTTATACGTCTCTTTTGATGCAATCAGATCCTTACCTTCCCCTGGCTTAACAAACCCGAGGTTCTCATATGCCATCATCTCCGCAATGGTGAAACAATCGTGGACCTCGGCCACATCAATATCTTTCGAGGTAACACCCGCCATTGCGTATGCCTGTTTTCCTGCCTCAATACTTACACTCAACCCAGTCAAGAGATCCCTGCCGGCCATATTAACCGCTTCAGAGGCTGCGCCGATGCCCAGAACCCAAACGGGTTTATCACTCATAGCCTTAGCCTTTTCCTCGTTTGCAACAATAATGCACGAACTGCCATCTGCATTGGCACAACAATCTCCCACTCTCAAAGGCTTAGCCACGGTCGCAGACATATTGCTTTCAGGATCAGTGAACATCTCCATGGTTATGGACTTTCGGTACACTGCCTTCTCGTTTATCTGACCATATGTAGCTGCCTTAACCCGTATTTTGGCCAAATCCTCCAATGTTGTACCATATGCGGCCATATGAGCCCGGGCATACATAGCATAGTAGGCTGGCATCATGGTGCCGAACGGGGATTCCCACTGAATATCAGCTCCTCTTCCCATTCTTTCCTGGGACTCACTTGATGAGATTTCCGACATCTTCTGAAAACCCACTATAGCAACAACATCATGTAACCCAGCCTTGATCATCGAATAGGCGACCTTTAGAGCCGTACTGCTTGAAGAGCAGATCGATTCAATATAGAAGGTAGGCTGAGGAATGAGGCCAAGATACTCGGCTATCACCCCAGCAGGAGATCTCTGCTTATCATACTCGGGGGCAGAGGCAATTATAGATGCATCAATATCTTTTATTTTTATCTGCGCATCCCCCATGGCCTCTTTAAACCCCTCAAAGGCGAGCTCCCTTATTGAGCCTGGGTATCCTCTGACAAAATTACTCTGTCCAACACCAATAATTCCTACCTTTCCCATAATGCTTCCTCCCCTTTAAAGATATCAAATTTTTTCGTTTTTCCCGATTTGTGCTTGCTGCTTTCCCTATATATTTTTTTTCAGTAAGGGTAAAGAAAAACTTCACCCCCTCAATCATCTCGCCAAACCGATTCTTGTTAAGGCTACCGGGACAAGACCAGCCTTTACATGAAAATACTGGGCGTGAAACCTAAGAAAATTTGTTCAAGATCCTTTATGTGCAGACCAGTTCTCTTTTTATTACTTTATCGATTTAGAAGGGAGGTTCAATAAGGGAATATACTCAAAAACACAAAGACTACCCTCATTTCTCCATGGGGATAGTCTTTGTTGGTGCCTATTCCCTACCATTCATGGGGCAATACACCCATTCACGGTATCGAAAAAGCAGCACCTCTTACGAGCCTAATTTTCTGATGCATTCGCAAAAAGTCAATTTTGCTCTATCCGTGAGCATTTTGGGCGCACTTAAGACGTTCAGCTAAAATGCTAAAACTCGGTGTAATGCCCTCAGACAGTTAGCATTTCTTAACGCTGAACATCTCAAGCGCTTTTTTTCCCAAAACGCTCAATCTCGTTCCCAAAACGCTTTTTGCGAGTTTGTCATTTTTTGGCAAGCAAAAAATACAGGCTGAGGGCCATCACAGTCTGGCTATGGCATATCTCTCCCTTCCGGATCATGTCCGAAATCCTCTCCAGCTCTACTAAACATACCTCTATATCTTCTGCCGGGTCAAGGCTAGGGTTTGCAGCCCTTGTTACGTCGCGTGCCAGGTACGTTAATCCAATATTGTTCAAGACTGCAGGCTGTGGATAGGTTTTTGTTAAGAGGAACAGATCCTCCACACGATATCCGGTCTCCTCCAAGAGTTCTCTTCTGGCGGTTTCACAGGGGTCAATATCATCTTTGTCTATCAATCCCCCCGGTAATTCCAAAAGAATCTGGCCACAGCCGTGCCTGTATTGCCTGATCATCACCACTTGATCATTTGCTGTAATGGCTAAGATCTGAACCCAGTTTGGAAAATCAATTACATAGAAATCGTGTTCCTGCCCTGTCCTCGGGGAACGGCAGCGGTTTATTCTAATACGAAAAAGGCCCATATCAGGCCCTTGCCTTGATTCAATTATACGCCATGGCTTGATCATAGGGGAAGTGCCTAAAGTTATAAGTGTCTAAAGTGCCTAAAATGAACTCAACAAAGACAACAAACAACAACTACTGAAAACTGACGGCTAAATGCTGAACGCTAACTGTTAATCAACCCCCAAATCAGAGAGAAGCTCTGACGAGGTACTTACCTTAAGAAGAGGGTAAAGAGCTGTCCGCCTGTATAAATTCAGGGTGTCATTATGTATTTTCTCAGATACTGCTGCTGAACAGTCAGAGACGATAACACTCTTAAAATTATAGCAAATTGCATCAAGACAAGTGGTTAGCACGCAAACAGGGGTAGCTATGCCTGTCACAGCGCATAGGCT
>DAOVRY010000204.1 GCA_030633645.1 Pseudomonadota bacterium
ATTGTATCCAAGCGAAAACATTGAAATGAATGCATTGCATACCAGGTCTGGGCCAGGGTTATGCAAAGGGCCCATAGGGTACCACCTGCCGGCGGACCATCTTTGGGAATTGATCCCGCTGGTACGCAAATATTGAGCTCACTTTTCACCCAGAAGTACTCTCAGATAATTAGAGAAAACTAAATGGAGATTATCACCTTTTTCCTTTGCAATAATAGGCCCTGATGTTTATACTTCTGTGCGTTTGCAGTCGTTATTGGTTTCTTTGGGCTACCTGAGGCCAAGGAAGCACCTCCCAAGAAATAGCAACTTAAAAGAGAAAGGAGGCAACCAATGTTCGTAAAGGACATCATGACAATGAACGTGGTCAATATTCCCAGCAACACCTCCATGTCCGATGCAAAAAGAATAATGGATGCACATAAGATACGCCGCCTCCCGGTGGTAGATAGGGGAAAGCTCGTGGGAATTGTTACCGAGCATAGGTTAGAGGCTTATACCCCTTCCAAAGCCACCACGCTCAGCGTGTGGGAGATTGGTTATCTGCTTGGGAATACACCCGTAAAAGATATCATGGAGAAGAATGTTGTTACTGTGACCCCTGATATGACTGTTGAAGAAGTCCTCTCTCGAGCCCAGGAAAAAAAGGTTGGTGCATTGCCAGTGGTAGAGAGCGGACGACTCGTGGGTATCGTAACTACCAATGATTTCTTTTATAAGATAGCCAACCCTGTGCTCGGGATTGGTTTGCCTGGTACAAGGCTTGAGGTTATAGGCAAGGGGGAAGACAAAGTGATTGAGGATGTAGTATCCCTAGCTAATAAAGAGGGTATACGGATTGTCACGATTCATGTCATAAATGTCCCAGAGGCACCAGCTGAGAAAAAAGACATTGTTATTCATTTGGATATCGAGGATACCAGCAAGATTGCTGAGCAGTTAAAGGCCAAGGGGTATGAGGCTATTCAAAGGACCCGATAAAATCACAGGATTTCTGGGGGACAAAAAACCGGTCTTTTTTGGCCGGTTTTTTTTCAACTCGGCAGTGAGCCCTTCGGCAGTGAGCTCAGGGCCGAACTGCTCACACCGAAGGGAGTTCGCCGAAGTCAGCACTAAGTCCTGAGGGCCTCGACTGAGCTCGGCCGAAGTCAAAATAAGTTCGTCATCGAACTTATGAATCGAAAGACTAAGGATGCTACAATGACGATCGCGTTGATAATTATCGGATTACTCATCGCATTAGTCGGTCTTGCCGGGTGTATTGTACCCCTCATTCCTGGGCCACCACTTAGTTTTTTAGCCCTCATTATTATCTCTTATGCCAAAAATTGGGAGCCATTCAGTGCGACATTTTTGATCATTATGGCAGGTTTCACACTAGCAGTGACTATTTCGGACTACGTGGTTCCTGTGCGCGGCGCAAAAAAGTATGGAGCATCGAAATTAGGTGTATGGGGTTCAATTATCGGAATGCTCGTAGGCCTTTTATTTTTTCCCCCTTGGGGTATGCTTTTGGGTGCAATTGTTGGAGCATTATGTGCAGAGCTATTAGCTGGAAAGAAAAGCAAAAAGGCCCTGCGAGCCAGTTGGGGGGTCTTTGCAGGAAACATAGTGGCCATGGGGCTGAAATTGGCCCTATCTGGAGTCATGCTTTTCTTTTATGTTAAAGAAATGTTCTAACAGCCAACCGGGTAGCAATTGATCCCTTGGGAGAACATGAAAACGATCCGCCAGCAGATGATGGAGCTCTTGGGTGAAAGGGAGATGAGTGCCAGAGACCTCTCCCAGGCAGTAAGAATCCGAGAAAGAGAGGTTTACGAGCATCTCTTCCATATTGCGCAATCGCTATCAACCAAAAGAAAATGCCTTGTCATCCGACCTTCCCGGTGCCTGGCGTGTGGATATGTTTTTCAGAATCGGAAGCGCTTCACCCGCCCCGGTCGATGCCCCCAGTGCAAAAAATCATACATTCAAGAGCCAACCTATCGGATTTGTTAGCTGGTACCGCGCATTATTCCTTGGCTTTGCAGTGACAGAACCTTCCTGACAGAACATAAGATGAAAATCCTTATGCTCGCCAAAATTCCTGCCTGTGAAGGGGGAGACCTTTGCACAACCCCTGTTCTGACAAGATTCGGTTTTTGCATGAAAAAAATGGTATGGCCCGCCCTGGCACGACTTACCGAGAATATGCTTATCTCGTTTGCACCATTTTGGAACGGACTTTGCAATAAGTCATCTCTGGGCATGCCCGAATCCTTGCCTCTACCACGTAAATGTCAAGAAATGGGATAATCAAAATCAATTTTTTGTTGATATTTTGAGTAGTAAGGTTATAGTCAACGAAAAAGCAAAAACTGATGCACCGTGGGTGAAGACTATGCAATTTGAACTCTTGGGGGATTATCGCAGCCAGTGTATACAGAATTCTACAACCTAAGAGAAAAACCTTTTAATCTGACTCCGTCACCGCGGTTTCTCTATTTAGGTGAACACCACACAGAGGCCCTAAATCTCCTGAAATACGGGGTTATGGAGAGAAAAGGGTTTATTCTTTTGACAGGAGAAATTGGTACCGGCAAAACCACAATGGTTCATGCCCTCCTCAGCAGTCTTGATGAGAGTGTCCAGTATATCCATCTTTCCAACCCCATTCTAACACCAGGGGATTTTATGGATTACCTGGCCTTTTCCGTTTTTAGGAAGAAAATACATTTCAAATCAAAGGCAGATTTTCTTGTGGTGTTTGAAGAATTCTTACGACAGTGCCTGAGGGAGCAGAAAAATGTCATCCTGATCATTGACGAGGCACAGAAGCTCTCTTTCGAGCTGCTGGAAGAGATCAGACTTCTCTCAAACATGGAAACCGGTGACGAAAAGCTACTCAATATCTTTCTTATTGGTCAACCTGAGCTGAATGAAAAATTGAGGGAGCCACAGTGCCTGCCCCTTCTCCAGCGTATAAGCATCCGCTACCATATCCCACCACTGGACCTGGAGAGTACCAGGGACTATGTGGCTACCCGTTTGAAAATAGCCGGGGCACAAAGGAAGGATGAAATTTTCTCCAAAAGTGCTGTCAAGGCCATTCATCACTACTCTGGTGGATATCCGAGAATGGTTAATATCCTGGCAGATAACTCCCTGCTTCTGGGTTATTCAAAGGGAACAAAAACAATCACCCCCCACATGGTCAAGCTGTGCCATGAAGATCTGAGTTTGGACAGCTCTTTTCCAAAAGACGGGCAGAAAATGCCGGAGCCCTATGAGACTGAAGAATTAAAGCTAGGCTATGCTACTCGTTATTGGAAATGGGCTGCAGTCCTGTGCTTTCTCATTGCTATCGCGGCTGTCGGCATGACACAGACAGGGCAAAATCTTTTGGGGCAAATTCTTGGGCTCAAACAGGCGAGCTATCAATCCCCCTCTGATAAGCCCAAACCAGAGCAGGTACCAGTGGAGAGGGATGGAAATCTTGAAACAGAGGATTCAGCTGACCAAAATCACGGAGCGGAGCAAATCCATCCCGGTGTTCAGCAGGAGGACAGACAAGCCAAACCCATGGAAATGGTGAAACAGGAGGGACCAAAAGAGAGGGAAGTCCTTC
>DAOVRY010000210.1 GCA_030633645.1 Pseudomonadota bacterium
ACAATTCCGCTTTCAGCAGGCCACCGGATTTCGCAGTGGTCAGGTATTTGCAGGCTGTTGCCCAAAGGGAAATCCCTTTGAGCGGTCATTAAAACGTTTTTTGCTAACAAATCTTGGCGAAGTGGAAGATAAGCGATGTCAACTGTTTGAGCCCTAAAGGCGAGTTTTGACATCGCCTGGAGGGAGCCTTAGATTTGTCAAAAAACGTTTTAGACCCAGTGAAAAGGGATTTCGGCAACAGCCTGCAAATACCTGACCACATCTGTTGAGTCCAATCCCTCAAGGCGGGATATCCTTGAGAAAACTAGCATGATCGCACAGACATCACATGCACGCCTGCTCTAGCTCATATACCACTCTGCCGATACTTTTGAACAATACTAACTGCCAAGTTCAAAAGTTATGGATAGCGGTTGATTTAAAAGAAACAAAGACATCAGTGCCCTCGTGGAGTTCTAGCTCAAAAGCGGACCTTTTTGTTATCAGTGATTTAAAAGTAGTCGCGCCTGCCCGCACGTGAACCTCATAATAGAATCCCTGATCAAAGATCCCTGTCACAGCTCCCTTGAATGAATTTCTCATGCTGGAGGCGATAGCTTCTTTGCTGATAACAATGTCCTCAGGTCTGATAGCTATGTATCCATTGCTGTTGGTTGGTTCTCTTCCCAGTTCAATTTCCAAACTGTGGACAACTGCCTTCGTGCCTTTAAACCGAGCAGCAAAAAGGTTTTTCATTCCAACAAAATCAGCAACAAAGGTTGAACTCGGCCGTTGAAAGATATCTTCAATACTACCCACCTGCTCTATTCTACCGTTATTCATCACAGCGGCCCGCCGTGCCAGGGAGAGGGCCTCAGCAAAATCATGGGTTACCATTAAGAAGGTAGCGTTGGAGGATTGATGAAGTCTCTTGATCGCGTTTCTAACCTCTTCCCTGAACGCGGGATCCAGAGCGGAAAGTGGTTCATCAAGGAGAAGCACCCGAGGTTCCACCATCAAGGCTCTTGCCAGGGAAACCCGCTGCTTTTCACCGCCGCTTAAGTTTACAGGAAGTCGCTCTTGGAGGTGGTGGAGGTCTAATATTTCAAGTAACTGTGTGAGCATGACTTCTGATTGCGCCTTGTCGATCCTGTGAAAGTGCAGGCCATAGGTGATATTCTCCAGGACGGTCAGATGAGGGAACAGGGCACAGTCTTGATAGACCAGGCTGACGCCACGTTTTTCGGGCGGCAATGTGGTTACATCCCGCTCCCCGATATAGATTTTTCCGCTTCTTACTGGTACCAGGCCTGCCATAGCTTCCAGGAGCACTGTCTTCCCTGCCCCTGTAGGTCCCATTAAGACAAAAAATTCACTCTCCCCTATACTCAGATTAATATCAATGAGATTAAATTCCGGGAGATTTATGTTAAGGCCTTGTACTGTGATCATACTTCCTTCGGGTTACGGATAGTAAGGATTCGGAGTATGAGGAAAAGAGCGAGACAGACGGAAACCAGCCATACCGCAATTGGCTGAGAATATTTAAGCCCATAGGCCTCAAAACGTTCGTAGATCATCACCGGTGCGATCATGGGATGATAGGCAACGATCACCACCGCTCCGAATTCACTGATGGCACGGGCGCAGCACATGATAATACCGATAAGCATGCTGCGCCATGCAAGGGGAAAGGTAATCCGGAAAAAGGTGCTGAACATCGAAGCCCCAAGGCTCCGCGATACATTTTCCAGTCTGGGAGAGATACTTTCAAAGCCATTTTTCGTGGCGTTGAGATAAAAGGGAATCCCGACAAAGGTGAGCACCATAACAATGCCGGTCACACTTCCCATGACCCGTATTCCCAGCTCACTGAAAACCTGTCCGATCCAGTGATTTCTCCCTGCTATACTAAGGATTGCGATGCCCACTACAGGATGCGGAATGGCAATGGGGAGATCTATAATTCCTTCAACTAATCGTTTACCCCGGAAGTTGCTTCGGGCAAGTAGATAGGCAAGGGGTGTTCCCAAGATAAAGGAAATAAGGGCGGCCAATCCAGCTGTGTAAATACTCAGCCAGATCGACCGCACAACATCTTTATCCTTAATGGTCTCCTTGAGCATTGCAAGGGAGGGGGCGGTCATCAGTTCGATGAGGGGTAAGAGGATAAATGCCATTATGACCAGACCACACGAGACAGTTATCCAGAAGAATGGCTCCCGCTTCATTGCTCACTTTTCCCCTTTTAGTTTTGACAAACTCGTAAAAAGTGTTTTGTGAGCGAGATTGAGCATTTTGGGAGAAAAGCGCTTGAGATGTTCAGCGTTAAGAAATGCTAACTGTTTGAGGGCTTTATACCGAGTTTTAGCATTTTAGCTGAACATGTTAAGTGCGCCCAAAATGCTCACGGATAGAACAAAATCCACTTTTTGCGAATGCATC
The DNA here is from genome assembly GCA_030633645.1 of Pseudomonadota bacterium. Taxonomy (GTDB): domain Bacteria; phylum Desulfobacterota; class DSM-4660; order Desulfatiglandales; family B25-G16; genus JADFWK01. The sequence continues at coordinate 2,425 of DAOVRY010000210.1, forward strand.
AGTTTTTCACCTCCACCAGGTCTTGCAGTACTGCAGGGAGCATTGTTTTCATTCCTGCCGTTGGAACTCTGCAGGGAATAAAGGGAGGTTGCCCCATCTCTTTGAGAATCTTCAGTCCCCCCTGAGGATCGAGCATATACTGCAAAAAGGCGATGGCTCCCTCTTTGTTGGGAGCATCCTTGAGGAGGGTAATTCCATAAGTACAGGACTTGCCCTTCTTCTTCATATAGGTACCCGGTTTTTTCCCTGTGACCTCCACTACCGCCTGGCTATAAAAGGCATCATACTGGTAATTTCCCAGGTTGATTTGATCAGGAAGCTCCACGAACTTGAGCCCGTGCTGAACTGCCACCGACCGATATTCCCAGGCATAATCCATATTCCCCGTCTGCAAAAGGGAGACTAACTCAACGGACTTGGGGCGTATGTTTTCTCTGGGTCGGTTGGCGATCAGGCTATCATAGAGTTCTGGTTTTTTGTAATATTTCTCAGCCAATTGCAGAACCATCACTGATCGGTAGCCGCAGGGATCCAGGTTGGGATCGGAGTGGCCCCAGACCACGCCTTTTCTTAAGAGGATTTCATACCAGTTTTGTGCGTTCACCTCTTTTGCATATCTGCTCGTGCTCGTATAACAGAGAACCAGCCGATTGGTAGCAAACCTGATATTCCAATCAGCATAGTGAGGGATTAGCAGCTGATCAATAACGGTGAAATCGGCGGAGGCCATTATATCACAAGGTTTGTTAAGATCGGTAATCTTTCGGGCGCACTTCCGACTACCCGCCGCTTCCCGCAAAACATCGACCCGTGGGTATCTAGCCTCAAACACCTTTTCCATCTTTGCAAGAGGAATGGTCAGACTGCCGGCGTTGAAAATAATTAACTTGCCGGAAACATCTCCGAAGGACTTACTATAAGGTAGCAGCACGACTAGAGCAACTACTACACACAACAACCACCTGTATCCACTTGTTTTTTCCATTCTATTCCTCCCCTCTTCCTAACAAAAAATAATAGTAATAATTACTTGACCCTGGCATAAATATTATGCCAACTTTGATATATATCTTATTTGACATAATATTCATCGCCTGTCAACAAAAATCTGGTCGGTGAGCCAG
>DAOVRY010000107.1 GCA_030633645.1 Pseudomonadota bacterium
AATTGGTGCAAAACCGTAGGCAAACTTGACATTAGAGTTGGTATAAACGGTAAAAAAGTAAACCCTGCAATCCTCTGCATCCACTTTTCCGGGCAACGTGGGTTACCTTACTCACGGGGTCAGGATTAGGAAACAATATACATCGGTCTTTTTTCGATTCTTCAGGACTCTATCATTTCTCTATTATTTCCGATTGACTATATAAAAGAAACAGTATAAAAAAATGGGTACATTTACAATTTTTTTGACCTTTTAACTATTAGAAACCATAGGGGGTAATATATGGCTAATGATAAGCTCATTCTGGTAGTTGATGATGATCCAGATCTGGTAGAGGCGATCTCTATGAAATTAGAGAGCAAGAATTATAGGGTAGCAAAGGCATATGATGGGATAGAAGCCTGGGATAAGGTACAGGAGGAAAGACCAGACTTGATTATCCTAGACGTTATGATGCCTCGGAAGAATGGTTATGAGCTCTGTGATGAGCTCAAAAATAACCCAGAATATCAAGATATCACCATTGTCCTCTTAACCGCAGTTGGCTCGGCAGTCACCAGTACCAGATATACACACCAGGACGGAATGAGTACCTTAGCCGATGATTACATAGCTAAACCAATCGACCTGGACAAACTGATGGCCATGATCGATGATTACACCAGCTAATTCTGAGGCAGTTCTTCCTTTCTCTCGATATCCGGATAAGGATCTATAGGCTACCAAGCCGTTTTTCTATGGTACCGGAATAATGCGGAACTTGAAAGTAGGGGGGCTCAAACAGAGTCTTGAACTCTGTCAGTTCAACCTGAGAGGGCCAGATTCCTCAGAGAAGACAGTCTCGAAGGTAAGTAAACTCCTGGCCTCACAAAAGAGTAATATAGAGTTTCTCACATACAACCCAAATAACAACAAATACCATCAACTGACCCTCTGTGTCAGCCAAGACAAATTCTCCAGTACCTCAGAAATCTTAAAAAAGGATGGCTCGCTACCCACGGGTTGGCAGATAACCTGGAGGGAACACGTGGGTATACTCACCGTTTTCCCTCATCACTCGCTCATAAAGATATTGGGTGTAATTATGGTTTCATGGGGAGCGCAATCTATACCTATCCACGGGATAGCTACCTCTCTGTCCGGAATCTCATTTGTAACGGATTACCACTGTATAGATAAGGCTGTCGAGGCCATTCAGCATTCGTTCCAGCTCCCAGATAACCGTGCACCATCAAAACCTGAAATCCGTTACTATCAAAGCGATATCGTCAAGGGGGAGTAGATTATGTCCCAGAAATCCTATAACTTATTTGAATAAAATGGATTTTAGTGGCCACTTATTTATGCCATCTACATGGAGTGATGGAGTATTGGAGTAATGGATAGTAAAAGGGGAAAAATCACTCAACATGCTCTATTATCTACCACTCAAGTACTCCAATATTTCAATGGCGGAGCTAAGTTCTATGGAAACAATCGCTGTTTACTGGGAACCTCGGATCAAAACCTATGGGTTTCAAAGATTAACTGATTTGGCTTTTATTGAGTTTTCTTACCCCGTTCATGAAACGAAATCCCTAGGAGAAATCCTGTCTCGAGATGAACTTCAGGACGTGAAGGCAAAATTTATGATTGCCCAAGAGTCTGATAGCGAAGTTTCATTTATTTTCTGTCTACCTATTGAGGAAGGTAAAGATTTTCATGAATCCCTGGAAAAAGATCTCAGACCCACTACTCACCGATATGTCTATCCTGTTGCCATTATCTTTTTTCATGGCCCACACTTTGGTGATAGATACGGCATAGCTGATGCCACCTTCTCTACCCTTTCAAATGCGGATATCGAGGTTGTAGCATCTGGTTGTTCTTCATCCTCTGTCTTCTTGGTTCTGGTACAGGATGATATAGACAAGGCTGAAAAGGTATTAGGTGAGGCATTTGAGGTAGCAAAATGATGTGTTTGAGGACAGTCTAATATGGAAACGCTTGACTGGCATGAAAAACTGTTTGAGTCACTATCATTTCCAACCTTGATCCTTGCGCCTGATATGACCATTGTTGCAGCCAATAAGAGATTTCTTAGCAAATACAGCTCCCATAAAAAACAACTCGTAGGGAAAAAATGCTACCAAGTCCTTTATCAATCTAAAGAACCATGCTCGCAATTGTCTTGCCCTCTTCGCCTTACCCTGATCGATAAGAAAGGAACGTCTACTGTTAAGAAAACTACGGGGCCTGTTGGAGAAGAGGTATATGAGGATTGGGTATGTTCACCCATTCTAGATGAAAAGGGAGACGTTGGTTACGTAACGCTTAGCTTAAGGGATGTTACTAAAACCAAGCTCTTAGAAATAGAACTGCAAAAGACTAACGAGTTTTTGGAAAGCATCATCGCTAGCTCCACAGCTGCTATTTTGGTTGCTGATATGAAAGGGGTAATACTGCTCATGAATGAGAGCGCCCGCAAACTATTTGGGTATACTGATAAGGTAGCAGTTGGCACAAGCATTGCCGAATATCTTTATACACCAGGTGGGGCACGGAGCGTGATGAAGAAACTTAGAAGCCCTGATTATGGTGGAGTAGGCAAACTCCATACTACGGAAATGACCTTAATTCATTCCTCAGGAGAAGAGATACCAGTTGAGATGACAGCCTCTATAATCTACCAGGATGGCAAGGAGGTCGCCACCATGGGTATCTATAATGACCTGAGACTCAAGATAGAGATTGAAAAGAAATTGAAGGAAGCCGAGAGGATCAAATTGGAGCAGTCAAATAAAATGGCCTCGTTAGGTCAACTGGCTGCTGGCGTAGCCCATGAAATCAATAACCCCCTCAGTGGGATATTGATAGACGCCAGTTTGATACTCGAGGAACTGGATGGAAAGAGCCCTATAAGAAAGGATTTACAAAATATTATAGACGATGCTAACAGGTGCAAGGAGATTGTCAAAAATCTTCTTGCCTATTCCAGGCAAACAGAGATGAAAAGGGAACTTTTCAATATAAATGATGTAATAGAGCAAACCTTTGCCTTTCTTGGACACCATGCCCTTCTACAAAATATTACGATCAATAAAGAATTTTCCTCCTCTATGTTAATGTGTGAGGGTGACAAAAACCAACTTGTTCAAGTTTTCACCAATATAATAATAAATGCTGCCCATGCTATTGCTGGCAAAGGAAATATCACCATACGTAGTAGCAGGGATAAACCAGAGGGAAAAATTTATATTGAATTCAGCGATACCGGCTGTGGCATCCCCGAAGAAGCCCTTCCAAAAATCTTCGACCACTTTTTTACCACTAAACAAGAAGGCAAGGGGACTGGATTGGGTTTGGGTACTGTGAAAAGCATAATTGAAAAACATGGAGGAAAGATTAAGGTCAAAGAAACAAGTCCTGAAGGCACAACCTTTCTTATAGAGCTACCCCTTTTAAAGGTAACTGAAAATAACCTTGTTTAAGAGGAAAATGTATTTATGGCCCTCATAAAAGATCAGACATATCAGCCAAAAATACTGGTTATAGATGATGAAAAACGGATTAGAGAAGGGTGCTTTAGCATACTCACCAAAGAGAACTGCCTGGTTGATATGGCTGAAAGCGGAGAGACAGGGCTCACGATGATTGCGGAGAAACATTACGACATTATCCTTACTGATTTGATGATGCCAGGCATCGGCGGTATGGAAGTTTTGGCCAAGGTTCGGGAACAACATCCTGATTCTGTTTCCATTGTCATTACCGGCTTTGCAACCCTGGAACACTCCATCGAGGCGATGAAGAAAGGGGCCTTTGACTTCATACCCAAACCTTTCACACCAGACCAGCTGAGAGTTGTGGTCAGTAAGGCTGTTAAAATGACCAGAACTCTGCAGGATATTGCCACAGAAAAAACCCGCCTTAAGACCATAGTAAATTATCTGGAAGGCGGCGTGCTGGTGACCGACAAGATCAAGAATATCATACTCTATAACCCTACCTTACTGAGGATGTTAGGGTATGATGGTGAGCCCCTCGATGATCAACCACTCAGTGCTTTGACCACAGATGAAACACTGACCGGGATGATAGATTCGATCCTTGGATTGAAGGTAGGTGAGTTCAAGGTTCTGAGCGCTGAGATTCTGCCATATGATAGAGGTGAAGGGCTATCTGATGAACGGTATCTCAGGGCACAGTCAGTTCCCTTCCAGAACAGGTCGGGAGAGATACTGGGCTCGGTGACCATTATTGATGATATAACTCATCTAAAAAAATTGGATGAGATGAAGTCTGCCTTCGTTAGTATGGTCGCCCACGAGATCAGAGGCCCCCTTTCAACCGTGTTGAGTCAGATCAAGATCCTTATGGACGGGCTGGCAGGTGAGCTAGGCACTAAACAGGCTGATATACTCGGTAAGATATCCCGGAAGGTTGGGGGTCTTGTTGAATTGTCCAACGAACTCCTTGATATTTCCCGGATAGAGGCAGGGTTGATAGTTCAGGATAAACAGCAGGTACAATTGATGGATATCCTCGAGAGCTTGGTGGAATTCATACAACCCAGGGCAAAGGAGAAAAATATCGCTCTGAGCCTTAAAAAGGCCGATTTACCCCTTATTAATGCAGACATGAAAAGCATGGAGGAAGTTTTTAGCAATCTAATCACCAATGCTATAATCTATACCCCGGAGGGGGGAAAGGTAGATGTAAGGGGGGAGGTTAAAGGAGATTTTGTGGGTATAAGTGTCAGTGATACCGGCTATGGTATCGCACCTGATGAGCTACCTCGGATCTTTGAAAGGTTTTATCGGGCAAAAACCGAGAAAACCAGAAACATTGTGGGGACAGGACTCGGTCTTCCTATCGTAAAGAGCATTATTGAGGCCCACAATGGAACCGTTAAGGTAGAAAGTGAAGAAGGCTTTGGGTCCACCTTTTATGTCCGCCTTCCTATATAATGAGCCTCACAGTATCCTGAGTTTGATATTACAGCAATTATAGCTTATTCATTTTTTCT
>DAOVRY010000177.1 GCA_030633645.1 Pseudomonadota bacterium
CAAGGTATTTGAAGGATAATCTTTTTGTGCCTGTGGGCCAATCTGACTCAAAGATCGTGATAGCAATGGAAAACCCAGAGCATTTGCCTGGACAGGATGCGGTAAAACGGCTTCTCCCTGGCCAAGACTTTGAGTTCTGCGTAGCGCTAAAAGAAGATATCATTATGATGATTAACCACTTTTTTGGTGTCAAGGGATTGAGCCTTTCAGGCGATTCAGGGAGTATCGAGGACATCTTAGGTCAGTTAGAGACTGCCAACGACGAGGACGCAGAGTATGAAGAGGAACTTGGGAGGGTTTCTGAACAAGATGGTGCTATTGTCAGACTTGTGAGTAAGACAATCATCGATGCCTATAACAGGGGGGCCTCTGATATCCATATAGAGCCGAGGATGGGTAAGGCAGACGCAGTGATCAGGTTCAGGATTGATGGAGCGTGTCATGTATACCAGACTATTCCTTACACGTATAAGAGTGCAGTTTGTTCCCGGATAAAGATCATGGCTGATCTGGATATTGCGGAAAGACGGCTGCCGCAGGACGGAAAGATAAAATTCAGGAGATATGGCCCCCTGGATATTGAATTGAGGGTGGCCTCAATACCGACTGCAGGGAGAAATGAGGATATTGTCATGAGGTTGCTGCCCAGCGGTGAACCGATGGCGCTGGATCAGATGGGAATGAGCGAGAAAACCTACAATGCCTTTATCGACATTATAACGAGGCCTTACGGAGTTGTCCTTTGTGTTGGTCCAACCGGTAGCGGGAAAACTACCACACTCCATTCGGCCTTGCGGTATATTAATAAACCGGAGACGAAGATATGGACTGCTGAGGACCCGGTGGAAATCACACAGGAAGGCTTACGACAGGTTCAGGTTCATCCAAAGATAGGATTTGATTTTGCAGCGGCAATGAGGGCATTCTTGAGGGCCGATCCAGATGTCATCATGGTCGGGGAGATGAGGGATCGGGAAACCCTATCTATCGGAATCGAAGCCTCTCTCACCGGGCATCTGGTTTTCTCCACCCTTCACACCAACAGTGCACCTGAAACAATCACGCGGATGCTGGATATGGGAATGGATTCCTTTAATTTCGCCGATGCCCTCTTAGGAATCCTTGCCCAGAGGCTGCTGAGAAGCCTTTGCAAGGATTGCAAAGAGGAGTACCATCCGTCACGAGAGGAGTTTGACGCGCTGGTCAGGGCATATGATGGTGACTTTGATGCCCTGAATATTTCCTACACTGATGATTTGGTCTTTTGCAGGGACAAAGGTTGTGCAAATTGCCAGAATACCGGCTATAAGGGTAGAATGGGAATCCATGAACTGCTGGTTGGCACACCCGACATGAAGACCTTGATTCAAACCAAGGCCCCCATGGCGGAAATAAGGAACCAGGCCATAGCCGATGGCATGACAACCTTGATGCAAGACGGGATCAGAAAGGTATTTCTTGGGCAGACCGATATGAAACAAGTGAGGAGGGTCTGCATGTAGGATTTCGGTTCACGGGAAGTTTCCCGGATGCATCAAACCTGCTGTTTCCTCGATGCCCATCATGATATTCATATTCTGCAGGGCGTTCCCTGCCTGACCTTTAACCAAATTATCAATGACGCTAATAACGATCAGCTTCTCGGTTCTTGGATCGATATTCAGCGAGATATTGCAGAAATTGCTGCCCCTCACATCGGTGGTGCTTAGTGTCTCCCCATGGCTATACACCCGGATAAATGGCTCTTTGGCATACATGCTTATATAGGCATCTCTTAGGTGCTCTATGCCTATCTGTGGGAGAAGCTTTGCGTACATGGTAGAAATAATGCCCCTGCTCAAAGGAACCACATGGGGCGTGAAGGTAATTTTGGTCTCTTTACCTGTTAGCAAGGCAAATTCCCTTTCGATTTCATAGACGTGTTGATGACCTGTTACCTTATATGCATTCGCAGCCTCATGTCGGGCCGGGAAGTGAAAGCTTGGTGATGGCGTTTTTCCAGCCCCAGAAACCCCACTTTTTGCATCAATGATGATATCATCACTATCGATGAGGCGCAACTTGAGGGCAGGTGCAAGCCCAAGGATGCAGCTTGCTGCAAAACATCCTGGGTTTCCAACCAGATTTGAGTTGGCTATTTCTTTTCTATGTAACTCAGGCAGGCCATACGTAGAAGAGGGAAGAATATCCGGGTCAGCATGCTGCTCTGGTTTCGCTATTCGGGCAGCGTAGGAGGCATAGCCCTCCTTGTCGCTAAACCGGAAGTCCCCGCTGTAGTCAATCACCTTAGTACCCTGATTGAGCCACCTTCGGGCCCCTCTTTGACAAACCCCGTCAGGGGTGGCAAAAAAAACGAGATCAAACTCATCCACACATTCAGGGTCGGCAGGATCAAAAATCGGCAGATCACAGAATCCTCTTAGATGAGGATAAATCTCACTGATAGGCTTGTCGATATCATGCTTTGCCATGAGCGCACCTATGGAAACCGAGGGATGGTTTATGAGGAGCTCAATCAAACCAACGCCACCATAGCCTGTTGCACCAATGAGTCCAACTCGTATGTCTTTCTTCACCATTTTCTAAACGCTAAATCTAAACTTGATTATTTCCCCATCCTGAACGACATAATCTTTTCCTTCCAGTCTGAGCTGACCTACCTTTTTTGCCTCAGAAAAAGTTCCGTATCTGACCAGCTGATCGTACGGAAGGACCTCAGCCCTGATGAACCCCTTTCTCATATCCGAATGGATAAGATCTGCTGCCTCTAGTGCTGAGGTACCTTTGGCAACTGTCCATGATCTTACCTCATTTTCCACAATAGTGAAAAAGGAAATAAGATTTGACACAGCAAGAGAGCGCTTAATAACCCTGTCCAGGAGAGATTTCTCAATATGAAAAGCAGACAAAAATTCCTCTGCTTCCTCTGGTGCCATCTCTGCTATTTCCATTTCTAGTTTTCCCCGAACTACCATAACTTCGATATTATCTGGGATGTGCGGCATGTTTGGAAGATTTTCATCCTCGTCTGAGTTATTCGAAATCAGGAGCAGCGGTTTGGCAGACAAAAAGGTAAAACCCTTCAGAACAGGGGAGGTAGCGATTTCGGTATCATCTCTGAGCGGTTTTTCTTCGGTGAGGAAGTGCCTGCATTTTTCCAGGAGAGGGAGCTCTTTTCTGTCTACCTCTTTTCCTTTTTTTGCATCTGCGGTTATCCGTTCGATCCTCTTTTCAGACACTATGAGGTCACTCAACAGCATCTCTGACTGGAGCTTGAAGAAATCCTCTTCAGGCGTGGGAGTAAGGCCCCCAAACAGCTCAAAATTTCTCACCACCTGTATGAGCCCGTCACAGGTTCTGACCGCACTAAGGAATAAGTTTCCCTTTTCTCTTGAAGGGGAATCGAGATCTCCAGTCCTTGCCGGGAGCAGATATCCTATTTGGGAATAGATGGTCTTTTCAGGTTTAAATGTCTTTGAAAGATAGTCTACCCTCTGATCAGGCACGTTAACAGTTACTAAAGGCTGATCTGCCCTCTTAGTCCTCTCTGTGGCTTTTACTGCCCGGGTGCCAGTCAGGGCCCTAAAGATGGTTCGTTTCCCCGATTGAGGCAGCCCAACGATACCTAATTTCATTTTAAGTGCCTAAAGTTAAATCTTATTTGCGATATGCGATATACGCTCTCGACATCGCACATCACAAGTCCCTCATCGTAATTCACAATCCACAATCCATAAATCCCTTAATTCTCTCCACGTATTGTAATGCGTTCACTATGTTGCCTTTTATCTTTTTATTTGTTTGATAAAGGTTCGAAAGCGCGGACCTGATCTGTGCCCTTTTCGACGATGGTGATGTAGGGCAACCACTTTCTATTGTGGGAAACCCCATTTCC
>DAOVRY010000143.1 GCA_030633645.1 Pseudomonadota bacterium
AAGTTCCGCCGAGCAGGGATAATGCTGATAAAAAGGGTAAAATTAACGGACATGAAACGATTGGAGCGGTCTACGGGAGGAAAGATAGTGAAAGACGTGAGTGACCTCAGTGAAGACAAGTTTGGCTCTGCGGGTACCAAATAACAGGGTGCTCTCAACCCCTTTCAGTTTTGGTATTCGTTCAGTCAGATCCTTAAAATCGCCATCACTTTCAACAATCATGTTGTATGCTGCTAGGGCCTTGCTAAACTGTCTCTTTCTTTCATAATCGAGTCCGAGATTGTACAAGAGATCCTTTGCTCCAGGCTCATCTATGGGGCATTTCCGAAATTTTTCAAAGGCCAGATCCAGCAATCCTTGTTGCTGGAAAGAAAGGCCAAGGGCCTTGTTCGTTTCGACAGAATCAGCTTCCACCTTTTCTTTGGTCTTTTCGGTGATAAATAAGTTCCTGCTGACGATCAAGATGTAGCCCAGAACAAGAAGAATAAGCTGAGGTGTGATTTTAAGCCATATATTTGACCGGAAAAAGAGGATCGTCCCAGCTGTTCCGTAGCACAAAAACAGGAGCAAGGTGATAACAGCTCCGGTACCGGCCTTTAGCTTGGGAAGGAAGAATGATATATAGAGCCCGAAGAGAAAAATAATACCGAGCTCAACAAAAAATATCCATTGCGGCCTTACAAAGAAATTATCTTTCAGGATATTGGAGGTCGCGTTCGCTATTATCTCCACACCTGGAAGGTTACTCGAAATAGGGGTTACAAATTTGTCTCCGATCCCCGGTGCAGTTGGTCCAACAAGGACAATCTTGTCTCTGAAGAGGCTTGTTTGAAATTCCTTGTTCAGAACCTTGCTGAATGGGGTGGTGTGAAAGGCAACCCCAGGGCCTTCATTCCATTTAATGAGGGTTGACATGTATGGATCTGAGGCCGGGATCACTTCGGTCTTGGATGGGGTAGCCTGTATATCGATTCCCTTGCCCAAGATAAGCCTTGCCTGACTGGCATCTAGGCCTTTGAAGACCTTCACAATCGCAAGGGGGAATGATGAAACAACGGTATTGTCCAGATAACCAATGGCATGGATTTGACTCCTGATGGATCCGTCACTATCAGGGAAGAGGTTAATATGACCAATGCCTGCGGCTGCATCTGCAAAGGAAGGCAAGAGCGGCATTATCTTGGAGTGCCAGATAATGGATTTCATGGACCACTCATCGTTGAGGCCATGAATAACTTTAAAGGAGCTTTTGGCTATATAGTCAGGAACGCCCTGGTCCCTTCCTGCGCTCCTCGTGTCAAAGTATATGGGTAAAATTACGTTGCCGGCGTTTTTAAAGGCCTCAGCGAGCTTGGCGTCATTATCCAGACTAGCTTCCGCTTCTTTCAGTAGTTTAAGAAAGGTCGCAGCCGTTGTGTCTTTGGGAGTTAAATCCAGATCACTATATATCTTGCTTAGCTCTCTGATTGTTTTGAGGCCAGCACTCTCCTCTGGCTCATTAAACATGATATTCAATGCGATGACCTTGGCTCCAGCCATTGCAAGGTTGCTTATCCCTTGGGCAATAATACTTCTCGGCCACGGAAAGCGACCAATCTCAGCCAAGTCCTCATCACTGATAACCACTATCTCAATGTCCGGGTTTCTCTCTCCAGAGGCGCTAATCCTGGAGCGGAGGTCAAATGTCTTATTCTCTATTACATCCGTAAAATCACCAAACCCGGTCACGAACATTGCAATGAAGAGAAGAGTGAGGATTAGACCAAGAAACCATCCAGGAATACCCTTTTTCAGTGACATCATTCCCCCTCACTGTTCTGGATTCCAACATAAGGGCTTATTTTTGAGTATCGGACTTTTCCTACACCAGGTAAAGATTTTATTTGCTCCACAGCGATAAACGGTCCGTAAATGGATCTGTATTGAATGATTCTCTTTGCAAGAGAGGGCCCTATGTAAGGAACAGCTTCCAATGCTTCCTGACCCGCCGTGTTCAACGATATGGGGATGCCAAGGGTTACCTTATAGAAAGCAGGAATAGGATGAGGTGTGACCTTTATGTGCCCATCCTCCGAACTAACGTGAATACCTGTCCCTTGGGTAAGATGGGGATATGTTTCCAGTTCTGTGCCAGTCATTTTTTCTCTATGATCACCAGTGCGATTGATCACCTCTGTTACAGAAGGCCCCGTGTCAAACATGCATACACCACTGTTCTTTACCTCGCCTGTGATCAGGATATAGATCTTGTTTCCGTTCGTGACAGGGCCACGGTCTGTCTGAAAAGACAAGAGGCTATCAATTGCCCATGCCAGAACAAGGATGAGACTGAGGATGAAAAGGCCCCATTGGCGACTATTCATCCTTTTGTTTTTCACCAGCCAGTCCAAAGGCCTCATGCAAGGTCCTTACCGCAAGTTCTGTATATTTTTCCTCTATGACGCAGGAAATCTTTATCTCCGAGGTGCTGATCATGCTTATATTAATATTCTCTTTTGACAGGGTTTCAAACATCAAAGAGGCAACTCCGGCATGATTTCTCATGCCCACCCCAACAATAGACACCTTGGCAATGTCCTGATCACCAAGCACCTCTTCCGCCCCTATTTCTTGAGCAACCTCCCTGAGCAATTTCAAGGTCTGCTGAAAATTTGTTTTGGGGACCGTAAAGGTCAGATCTGTCATACCCTCGACACTGGTATTTTGGATAATCATGTCCACCACAATCCCAGCTTTGAAAACAGGGTTGAATATCTTAGAGGCAATCCCAGGCCTGTCAGGGACCTTGGTTATGGTTACTCTGGCTTCACTTTTATCATATACCACACCAGAGACCAGCACCTTTTCCATCTCTTTTTCTTCACCTACTACCATGGTTCCCTCATTTCTTGTGAAAGATGATCTAACATGAATCGACACATTGAATTTCTTTGCGAATTCAACAGATCTTATGTCCAATACCTTGGCCCCTAAGCTGGCCAATTCCAGCATCTCTTCATGAGATATCCTGTCGAGTTTTCGGGCATGGGTGCAGATATTTGGATCAGCTGAGAAAACACCCTCAACATCAGTATAAATCTCGCATATATCTGCCTCAAGCGCTGCTGCTAGTGCAACAGCAGTAGTATCTGATCCTCCTCTTCCCAAGGTGGTGATGTTGCTGTTTTCATCAACGCCCTGGAATCCAGCCACAGCGACAATCCGGTTTTCATCGAGTTCCGTGAGCACCCTGTCGGTATCAATATTCTTGATCCGGGCCTTGCCGTATATCTGGTCTGTATGAATACCCGCCTGGAAGCCAAGGATAGAGCAGCAATCATAACCCATAGACTTGATTGCAATAGCAAACAAGGATACACTCACCTGCTCGCCGGTAGCCATCAGGACATCTAGTTCTCTTGGGTCTGGGGTTTCTGCGAGCTCTTTAGAAAGCTGGATCAAGGCATCTGTCTGTCCGGCCATTGCCGACAGAACCACCACAAGCCTGTTTCCCTTCTCGCACAATTCGATCACCCGCTCAGCAACCCTTTTGATCTTTTCTATGGACCCTACCGAGGTCCCACCGTATTTTTGAACAATTAATCCCATGGCTCCCAGACTTGTTTATGAGTTTGAGGCTCTCTTCTAGATTTAAAGATATTTCAAATGCATGCTATGCGCTTTGAAAAGCTCTGCAATCGCTTTGTGAAAAAGAGTAACCTACCTTCTCCTTCAGTGCACGTATGATTTTTTTGGGCCTGGCATGAGAAGCGGAAAATCCCAGCTCCCTGGTGTGTTCATCGACTATGTGTAAGGCAACCTCAACTGTGTCCCCCGGAAGCTCCCCTGGCCATCGATCAGCCCACTCTACCACAACTATCCCTTGTCCTGAAAAATATTCATCCAGATCCAGGGCCATAATCTCAGCTTTATCTTTGAGACGATACAGGTCGATATGAAAGAGTTTGTACCTACCGTCATATTCATTGACAAGGGTAAATGTTGGGCTCACTATGGTATCGGGGTTAATCTCAAGGGCCATGGCCACACCCTTCGTGAACCATGTCTTACCCCCACCCAGGTCACCGACTAATGCGATAATATCACCATCATGTAACTGGGCGCCTAATTGCTGGCCTAACCAAACGGTTTTTTGTACGGAAGTTGTCACATATTTCACGGAGATATTCTTCAAACTCATGGCCCTTTTTGAGCTTCTGCCACTCGATTCTCAGGACCAGGTTTTTCAAGCACTACTACTGCTATCCCGTAATCAC
>DAOVRY010000243.1 GCA_030633645.1 Pseudomonadota bacterium
ACAGACCAAGAAATTGCTGGTATAAAAACCCACAGAATTTCTACATATGGAGATCTTACTATGCCTGAGGAAGAAGTTGGTGTGATTGTTAAATTCTTTGCCAAACCAAGCGTGGCTGCCATTGAGGTTACAAAGGGATCTATTAAGAAAGGTGATACCTTAATGTATAAGGGCCACACCACAGACTTTACCGAACAGGTAGAGAGCATGGAGATCGATAACCAACCGGTTGATGAAGCCAAACCTGGTGATATGATCGGTGTCAAGGTTGGGGAAAGGGTACGAGAAAAGGATATAGTTTTTAAGGTTGTGGACTGAGATAGAATCCTCTTAAACAGCAGAATTCAGATCAAATCCGCATCTTACACAGAAATCTTCCTTTTTCTGTTTAAAACCGCAGTTGGGGCAGAGCACAAAATCCTGGCCGGCAGAGGCGATTCTTTTTTTAGTGGGAGACCGAGTCTCGGGAAATTCCCCTGTCTCTTGAATATTCACCAACCCGCCGGCATTAATGATGGCATCGGCATATTTCCGGGCATCGGCCAACCGTAAATCCCTTTTGAGTACAACCGGTGCGTTCTTGATATACTTATCCAAGTCAGTGTAAGATACTCCGAGTTTGGCCATATTACTCCTAAAAGTCTCCTCATCATTCATAATACCCAAAAACACTACCCTGTATTGCTTGGTCACTCTTCCCACTGATTATTTGTTCGTACCTTCAGAAATCGATATCCTTGTTGATTTAAGGCCAGATTAGTTTCATGTCAAGACAAAAACGGGATAAGCCTGGTATTCTTTTGCTTGCACCTTACTATTATCGTATGATAATAAAGCCAGTTTATCTCTACCATCAATCATGAAAAAAAATTCATTAGGAAACAAACAGCGATTGTCCGAGCTACCACATAATAAAGAGCATGTCGAAACCAAAAAGGTCACCTTCGATAATAATGAATTAGTCAGAAGTCTCTATGGAGAGAGGAACGGCAATCTCCGATTGATAGAAAAAACTCTTGGCATAACAATCAACATCAGGGGAAATGATCTCATTTTACTCGGTTCTCTTTCAGAACTCGAAATGGCCGAGAATCTGTTGAACCAGCTCTATGGATTGCTTAAAGAAGGATACCCTATTTACGACAGGGATGTTGACTTTTCCCTGCGAATCCTTGCCAGTAACCATAAGGCAGAACTGAAACCAATTTTTTTAGACCGGGTATACATTCCATCAAAAAAAAGGACAATAACGCCCAAGAGTATCAACCAGAAGAATTATATCGACAGCATTCGAAAATACGATATTGTATTTGGCATAGGGCCAGCTGGCACAGGAAAGACATATCTTGCCATGGCAATGGCCGTATCATCCCTAATGAAAAAGGAAATAAATAGGGTAGTCTTAGCACGACCTGCGGTGGAAGCTGGTGAGAAATTAGGTTTCCTGCCTGGAGATCTCTACGAAAAGGTGAATCCTTACCTGAGACCACTATATGATGCACTTCATGATATGATGGATTTTGAGAGTGCATCCCACTTTATTCAAAGCGGAATCATAGAGGTAGCACCTCTGGCCTTTATGAGAGGCAGAACACTCAATGATTCATTTGTGATATTAGATGAAGCTCAGAATGTTACACCTGAACAGATGAAAATGTTCCTGACCCGCCTTGGCTTTAGCTCCAAAACCGTTATAACGGGAGATATTACCCAGACAGACCTTCCTGAAGGAAAAGCGACAGGCCTTATACAGGCCAGGGATATTCTGGCTCATATACCTGGCATAAAGATTGTCTATTTTGGCAGGGAAGATGTTGTCAGACATCCATTGGTGCAAGAAATTATAGATGCTTATGAAAGAATAGAAGAGTGATCTCATGGCCGAGAAAAACAAAAAAATAGCGCCAGTCAAGAGCAAAAAGTTGGAAAGGGAAATCACCTCGCCCTTGAAACGGATAGCAACACGACTCGGTCTGGTGAGCCCCAAGATTCAAATATGGGTTTATCTGATCATTTTGAGTGGCACCATTTCCCTCCTGCTCTTCCCCAATACACTGATGTTATCCAAAGAAGACTATTCTCTTGGTGATGTGGCTCGTAAGGATATCAAGGCGCCCCGTGATTTCCTTGTGGAAGATAAGGAACTAACCAAACAGAGGAGAGATGAGGCAATAAAATCATCTCTTTTTGTCTATGACTTCGACAGGTCAGCAGCATACACGAGTAAAAGGATCAAAGAATCCTTCACTTATGGCAGGGAAGAATTAGAACGTATTCAGTCAACTGAATTGGAGCCAACCCTGCGCTCAGAAAAACTCAGGCAACTACGAGAGAAATTTTTCGAACTTGCAGGAATCACCGGCGACCCTGTTCTCTTTGGCCAGCTCATGAAAAATGGGTTTTCTCCCCAGATAGAAAATACTGTGTTGGCAGCAGCAGATCGAATCTTTCAGAAAGGGGTTGTAGGAGACAACACCGTTTTGATGAGCCAGAAAGGAAAAGGGATAATTCTCAGGGATATTGATACCCAAACAGAGCTCAAGATAGATGATCTTGGTCGTTTTTATGATCCTGAAGGTGCCAGCCAACACATCAGCCAGATAATAGAACAAAACCTAACTGAAGAAACCGGATCAGACACTGCTGCAAGTATCGGGCAGTTTGGGCAATTGCTCATTAGGCGTAACATAACCTTTAACAAGCGGGAGACAGAGCTCCGAAAAGAGGAGGCCAAAAATTCGGTAAAACCTATCTATTTCCAGGTTAAAAAGGGTGAGATGATTGTCAGAGAGGGAGAAAAGATAAACCCGACGCACCTCTTGAAATTAGAGACCCAAGCCCAACTAAGCAGAAACACCCTTATCCCAGGGATGGCCCTCAGCACGACACTCATGGTTGGGATCATGTTGGCCCTGAGTTACCTAATTGTGCTCAAGAGGCGCAACATCTTCAAAGAAAATACCAGAAACCTGACCTTCCTGAGTTCAGCCCTCCTATTCATGTTTTTGGTTGTGCTCTTGTATTATGTAGTGGCTGAAGAGGTAGCCCGGGGTTTTCCTTTTTTCACTGCTCAAGTTCTTCTCTTTGCCTTGCCAATCTCTCTAGGAGCCATCTTGGTCTGCATATTTCTGGGTCTGGATGTGGCAATCGCCTTCTCATTGGTCACCTCTAT
>DAOVRY010000296.1 GCA_030633645.1 Pseudomonadota bacterium
AGGTTGACGGCATATTCATAACCGGCTTTTTTGGAGGTTTTAAGGATATTATTGCATCCCACGTGGCTGAATTAGAGGAGAAGGCCTCAGAGGATATGGTTGAAATGGTGAACCAGTACAAGAAGCCCCTTTTTGTGCACACCAGTTTTGCCAGAGAACCGATAAAATCCCTGGATATATTGAAGACTGCCGGGGTACCGGTTATTGAATCCTCTGAGAGGACTGCCCAGTGCCTGAGTGCCCTCATGCACTTTTCCGTCAACCAGAAGAAGATCAGCCAAATGCGCATTCCCGCGGCAGAGGCCAAGGAACGGGCTCAGGTTAAAGAGCTCTTTAAAAAGGTGGGTGAGGAAAATCGCTCTAATCTGCTTGAGACAGAGTCGAGACAGGTGCTGGAAGAATATGGCATCTCTTTTTCAGAAGCAATATTAGCGGGTACGCCTGAGGGGGCAGTTGAGGCGGCCAACAGAATGCGGTATCCCCTGGCAATGAAGGTGGTCAGCCCTGACATTATCCATAAGTCCGATGCAGGGGGAATCAAGCTGGGTTTAAAGGATGGGAAAGACGTAGAAAATGCATTCAAAGAGATAGTAAAAAATGCTGAGAAGGTGACAACCAGAAATAGGGTTTTAGGAACCCTTATTTCACCAATGGCTGCCCCTGGGCAGGAGTGCATTATTGGTATGATCCGTGATCCGCAATTTGGCCCGGTTATTATGTTCGGTCTGGGTGGAATATTCGTTGAGGTTCTGAAGGATGTCTCCTTTAGGGTAGCCCCGCTGGCTCAGGAAGATATCGATGAGATGGTTGAAGAAATAAAGGGGTATAGGATCCTCACCGGGATAAGAGGTGAGAAGCCGAAGGACATTGATGCCCTGAAAGATATTCTGGCCAAGCTCTCTGAGATCGCTATTGACAATCCTGAAATCAAGGAGATCGATCTAAACCCCGTGATTGTGCATGAAAAAGGTGCCTCCATTGTGGATTCACGGATGATTCTTGGTTAGATTAGCCGCTGACCCACGCAGACACACGCAGATATTATGTTGGGCCAAGTGAGCCCAACAAAAAAACAGTCCGCCTTTTAGGCGGTAGGAAGGATGTGTTTTATGGATATCAACGACATTACCTATGCAATAAATGGTGCGGTGTTTGAAGTAAATAGGATTCTTGGCTCTGGCTTCCTTGAGAAGGTATATGAAAACGCCTTATTGGTTGAACTGAAAAGACGAGGAATAAAGGCAGAGAGTCAGGTTCCAATCAAAGTCCTATATAAAGAAGAGGTAGTCGGGGAATATATTGCCGATTTACTTGTTGAAGATAAGGTTATCGTTGAACTCAAGACAGTGGAAAATATCGATAAGGTACATGAAGCACAACTATTGAATTATCTGAAAGCCACAGGAATACGAGTTGGGATTTTGGTCAATTTTAAGCATCCGAAGGCCGAGATCAAAAGGATGGTCTTAGATCTGCCCGAAGGGCATAATGATTAATAGCTCCGCTTGAGGGGCTATTGGTCTGCGAGCGTCTGCGGTTACAAAGAAAGGAGTTAAAGAATGGATTTTGAATGCATTATCTATGAAAAAGAGGATGGAATTGCCACGATTAAACTGAATAGGCCCCAGGTACTGAATGCCATGAACAAACAGCTATGGCTGGATTTCCAGGCGGCCTTGGAGGATGTCAAGAATGATCCTGATATAAAGGTTTTGATTGTTACCGGAGAAGGCAGAGCATTTTCAACCGGAGCGGACCTAAAGGATTCAAAGGATAGGACCATGGAGCAATATCGAGATTACCTGGTGGAGCTTCAGGAAACCTCGAGAAAGATTATCCGCTTTGAAAAGCCGACCATAGCAGTGATCAATGGGTATGCCCTCGGATCAGGATACGAACTGGGGCTTGCCTGTGATATCCGAATTGCTGCAGAGGAGGCAAAGATTGGCTCCCCAGAGGCCAGGGTTACATCCTCAGTTACCGGGGGAGCAATGAGATTGGTGCAAGATCTGATAGGTCCGGGAAAGGCAAAAGAACTTCTCTTCACTGCGGAATATATTGACGGGAAAGAGGCCGAAAGAATAGGGCTGGTCAACAAGGCTGTTCCCCTTGACCAGCTTATGGAAACAGCCAGGGAAATGGCAGCAAAGATTGCGGAAAACTCCTCTTTTTCCATTAAGATGATCAAAAGGGGTCTCTATATGGCACGGGGTGAGGTGAGTCTCGATGCGCTCATGGACTATGAGATTGAGGCGTGTTTGGCCTGTGTTTTTACCAAGGAGCGGGAGGAGTCTCTCAAGGAGTTTGAGGAAAGAGAGCGCAAATAGATACCAAACTCCTGGGCCTTATCAGACCTGGTCGTTTTCCGTGTCTGGTACCCGACAGGCTGTTGCCGAAATCCCTTTTCACTTGGTCTAAAACGGTTTTTGATCCCGCCTTGTTGGGATTCGCTCCCGCTTATGCAGCGGGATTGGCAAAAAACGTTTTACTAACCAGAGCACATTATTGTTTGCATTGGACATAACCGAGAAGGCTCTGGGATGGTCATGAGGTCTTTTCTTCTGTTCCGAGGCTCCCGGCCTGGTCTTTTCTACGACTTATCAACAGGGGATTCTTGCCCCCTCCGCATTCCCTTCGACAGGCTCAGGGCTGCGGCTTCCCCC
>DAOVRY010000103.1 GCA_030633645.1 Pseudomonadota bacterium
AAGTGCCTGACTTTCATCCCAACCATTTCGTGAGGAGCATAACCATGCATCCTGGCAAAGGCATCGTTTACAGAGATTAATTTTGGTTCTAGGTCACCGATAGCGATCCCATCAATAGATTGTGCAACAGCAGGACCTAGTTTTGCTATTTCTTCCTCTGTCCGCTTGCGCTCATGGGTTTCTCCCTCAAGCTCTTTGACCCTTTGTTCCAATTCTTCATAGGTTGGTTTCTTTTTCATAGCACTATCCTCCTAGGCCTCGCGAGTCCCTTGTTATTTCTTGAGCAGCTTTATGGAGAAACGCCGCATACACCCCCAAGGGGTGCTCCCTCAAAACTCCGTCCTTTGGGCGGGGATTCTTTACTTCTCCTGTTCCAACATAGTCCTCAAAGCCACGGTAACCCTCTCGACAAGATCAGACATGGTTTGTTTGGTGTAATTGATTGTTTCAATAGGTGTGCCGAGTTGAATGGTAACGAATCCTCTGTATACCTTGAAGCTCCCCTTTGGCATAATCTCCTTGGTGCCTTTGATTGCTACTGGAACAATGGGAGAACCTGATGCTATGGCGAGTTGAAAGGCACCTCTCTTCAATGGTTGCAAATGCCCGTCCTTGCTCCGGGTTCCTTCGGCAAACATAACGAGTGAAGTACCGCTTTTAATCCGTTCAACAGCCAGCCTAAAGGTACGCCTGGCCTTTGCTGGAGAAGAGCGGTCAATACTGATGTATCGTGCCCCCCTCATTGCCCAGCCAAGGATTGGAATATGCATCAATTCCTTTTTAAGAATGAATTTAAAATCAACCGGGAGATATGCCAACAGGGAGAATATATCAAAGAAACTCAGGTGATTTGGAATGTAGATATGACTCTTTTCTTTGTCTATGTTTGAAAGCCCACTAATTTCCACCCGAACTCCAGTACCCCAGAGAATAATCTTGGACCAAGGGACAGCAGAGTAGAAATGGCCTAACCTACCACTGCGGGAAAAAGGGGATAAGAATATCGCAACCAGTGCCCAGATGAAGGTATTGAGTATCCCAAAGACTGCCCAGACAAATATTGATCTGATCATATTATGTATGTCATCAGTCAATAGTCATTTGCCATTTGTAATTAACAGGAATGGTTAGGAAATTCCATGTTTAACTAATGACCAGTGACAAATGACAAGTGACCCGGTCATATAGTTTAAAAGTAGCTATGTAATCCGGGGAGATAGTTGACACCGAAATAAGTAAAGAGCACTGAGGCAAAGCCGATTATGCTCATTATAGCCATCCTCTTTCCTTTCCACCCCCGGAGGAATCTGGAATGAAGCATTGCAGCGTAGACAAGCCATGTTATGAGAGACCATGTTTCTTTTGGGTCCCAGCTCCAGTAGGAACCCCATGCAGAGTACGCCCAAACAGAACCAGTGATAACCCCCAACGTTAAAAAGATAAAGCCAATCACCACGCTGTGATAGGTAAGCTCGTCCAGGATTTCCCTGCGGGGCAAAAACCTCAAGAAAGGGCCTGAGCTCTCCCCCTTTTCCAGTCCCTTTAGGAGGTACATGAATCCAAGGCCACATGCTATAGTAAATGCAGCATATCCGAAAAAGCAGGTGATGACATGGCTTATCAGCCAGTTACTTTGCAGAGCAGGAATCAAGGGCTGTATTCTGGTGTTTACATTGGGCGAAAAGGATGCAAAGGCCATGGAAAGGAAGGCAAAGGGAATCACAAAGGCGCCAATGTTCCTGCTTTTGATTCGCCATTCCACGATGAGGTAAAGGAAAACGATAGTCCAGGCAAAAAAGATGAGCGATTCATACAGATTGGACAAAGGCGCATGCCCAATTCCCATTTTGTACGACTCAAACCACCTGAGGAGTATGCCAGCAGTTTGGGCAATAAGCCCGGCAAGGGCACTCCATGAGGCGAGGGGGCCCCAGAATTGTTTACCAGTAACCATTCTGAAGAGATAGAAAATGGCTGAGGCAAAATAGATAAAGGTTACCCAGCTCAGGATTGTGGTATTGATGATCATATTATTACCTCTGAGCCCTTCTTAAAGTGCCTGAGAAGATACTCCCTTTCCCGCTCCAGACCAACAGGATCTTTATTGCTCTGGGCACTTACCATTATTCTGGTTTTCCCCTCCTGCTCATCCACCCGCACCCATAGCCTTTTGTGGGATGAAAAGAAGGCGAGGAAAAAGCCAAATACAATAAAAAAGGCGCCAGTTGCTACTATAGAGACACCGGGATCATAGCTCACTTGGAGACCAGTATAGTAAGTGTGTGCGATAGTATTAAGCTTAAAAAAGTACGGCTTAAAAAGACTAGGGTTAAATTTTGGGACCTTTTGTAAGAGGTTGGGGATAGCCTGCTTCATTTTTTCAATGTCTTTGAACACCCAGAGCTGCATGTTCGCTTCGGAAGAGTGAATACTTAAAAGCACAGCCGGGCCCATGGACATAAAATTCTCTTCTATCCTTTGTATTGTCACCTTTGCTCCGTTTTCTTTCAGATAGAATGAATCTTTTAGGTCAACCGTTAGGGTGGTTCCTTTGTCATTTCCTCTGGTAATGGTGATATGTACTCGGCCACCAGGAATGGTGCCATAGCTTGCCTGATAAAACTTGATACGTTTTATGGTTACGGGATGGTTGACGAGGAGGGGTCCCTGAAAAATAACGGCATTATTTTCAAGAAAGCTAAGGTCTGACCGATATTCTTTGGGCATTCCGTTAGCATAGTAGGTGATAGAAAATTTATCACACCGAACAGTATAATCCAACTCTTTTAGACTCTTTTGCCGTCCCACATAAACGGTATCAGTAGATTCTCCTTCAGCAAGATTTACAAAGCCCTCAAAGCCCCACAGGGAGCCTATGATTGCGCCCGCAATGATTATCAGGATACTGGCATGAACAATATACACCCCGAAATGGGAGTAAGCCCCCTTCTCTCCGTAAAAGGTGGTAGTCGTATCTGTATCCCTCCTTCTGAACCGTTTGTATCTTTTCATGAGAAGATGTTCCACCCTGCTGGTAATTCCGCTCCGCTCCCCTTCAATCATCAGGATGTTGTCAGGTGAGAGATCTTCAAAGGGCTTGGTCCTATCCAGGGAAGGTGTTGCTGTGAAGAGCTTCCATGAAGTGGGAAATCTCTTCAGAGAGCAGGCTATCAGATTCAGAGACAGGAGGCACATCAGGATAATGAACCAGACAGAGTGGTATAGATCTAAGAGCTGAAGGGAGCGAAAGGTTTTAACCAACCCGGGACTCATATGAGTAAGCGACTCGCCTGGTCCATACTGTTGAGGAATAACAGTGCCCAGAATAGACAGAGCAGCGATGATAATCAAAAGAGCGACCGTCAGTTTGAGCGAAGAAAGAAAGGAAAGGACGATTTTTTTCATGTGCAATAAAACCTTAGGATCCCTCGATCTCTTCATCGGTTAGATAGCAGGCTGGGTCTTCTCCCCATATATCCCCGGTTACTGCCTCAGCCCTGGCGCGGAAGTTACCACCACATATTTCAAGCCACCTGCACCGGGCACATCTTCCTGTGACATACCTCTTTTTATCCTTGAGCTGGGCCATTAAAGGATTGGAGACGTCAGACCATATTTCACTAAAGGGCCTTGAAAGAATATTGCCAAAGGAGTGCCGGCGCCAGAATTGATCTGCGTACACCTGACCATCCCAGCTTATACAGGCGATCCCTTCACCTGAGCTGTTTCCCCCGTTCATCTTGAGAAGCTCTAAAACCTCAGGCGCACGGGGATTATGTTCCCTGAGCATCCTCAGGTAGAGATAGGCGCCATCAGCATGATTGTCTACGGTGAGAACCTCCTTTTCTAATCCCCTGGTCTGCATGTCCATAGTCCTGTCTATGATGAGGTCTACTACCTGCCTGGTCTCATCGTGCGAGAGGTCCTGATCAATCAGATTTGATCCCCTCCCAGAGTAGACAAGATGGTAAAAGCACACCCGCTCAATGTTTATTTCCTCCACGAGATCAAAGATGCCCGGTACCTGATCGATATTCAGCCTGTTAATGGTGAAGCGGAGTCCTACCTTGAGTGCTCCATTCCGGCAATTTTTTATTCCATCAAAGGCCAGGCGGAAGGCACCCTTCATCCTTCTAAAACGATCATTTACCGTTTCGAGTCCATCAAGGCTGATACCAACATAGGAGATGCCAGCATCTTTTAGTTTTATGGCTATTTGTTTGTTGATGAGGGTGCCGTTTGTAGAGATAACTGCCCGCATGCCCTTATCCACAGCGTACCGGCCCAGCTCAACCAGATCAGGCCTCAGCAATGGTTCGCCTCCAGAGAAGAGGAGAACCGGA
The DNA here is from genome assembly GCA_030633645.1 of Pseudomonadota bacterium. GTDB lineage: Bacteria > Desulfobacterota > DSM-4660 > Desulfatiglandales > B25-G16 > JADFWK01. Next base: position 4,344 of record DAOVRY010000103.1, read on the forward strand.
ACTCCAAAAGCGGCCAGATCATCAATGAGATTGATGCCTTGCTCTGTGGTTAATTCCCCCTTGCTGGTTCGGCGAACAGCCTTGGCATAGCAGTGGATGCAGTTTAGATTACAGGCCCTGGTGATATTCCAAACGACTACCGGTTTCTTATCAGAGGAAAATTGAAGCAGATGGGCAGGTAGATCCTTTGAATGCCTGCCGTATCTGATGGGATCAGACGGCTCTACTGTTCCGCAGTACAGCTTTGATATACCGATCATATCTTCTCTCTAGCAAGTATCTTTAGAAAAGTATTATATTCCATTGCCTCGTTAAGCCTGTCAAGGGATTTATGTCTAGATTTTCCTCAAAAATCCTAATTAGGCTTAGCGAACCTATTAATCTTCTTTGTAAGCCCAGATCGGGTAAGGAAAACCCGTTATTTCTTCGCTTCAAGGCTTCCGCAGTGACCCTATCGGGTTCGCAGGTGGGGAATACTTGCCTCTTCCCCGCTCTAAAGTCGGGGTTTTCCCCTTTCGTTCGGCTGAGCTCACGCCGACGCCTGCTCACCTCGATGGGTACCCCACTGCTCCCAGCCAATTTTCGCTCAGAAACAATGGGTTTTCCTCAAAATTAAGAAAACTCCAGATTTACATATGTTTATTTTGACCCTGTCAGAAAGGTGACCCTGAACGGTGAACTCTGAACCTGTGAACGCCTACTCTCTCGACTAAGCTTCACTCGCCCCGCCAGGCGGGCGCCAC
>DAOVRY010000238.1 GCA_030633645.1 Pseudomonadota bacterium
AAGCATATGGAACGGATACCCCGGATCGGGGAAAGTTTTGAGTTTGGCAACCTGAAATTCATTATCACGCAAGCTGACAAGCGCTCTATCAAGGAAGTATCAATTACTATCTCTGATCCATCAGAAACAGTTGAAAATAAAACCGATTAGACTATCTCTCCAATAGTGCGAATTTGCTCTTCTCCTCAAGTGAAGAGAATCTTATAAGCCCTTTTATTTAATAACGAGTCCCCTTTAAATGAATGTGGTAAAGGCTAAAATGCGCCATATTCCATAACCAAAGACCTTTAGGCCATCGATCCCCCATCCACAGTAATTACTTCTCCGGTTATAAAATCAGAAAGATCCGAAACCAAAAAGAGCACTGCACCGACTACATCACCTGTTTCGGCAATCCTGCCCATGGGAATTGTTTTTATGATCTCGTTATAAATCCCCTCATTACTCCATAAAGGCTGGCTGAATCTGGTTTTTATCATAGCGGGAGCAACCGCATTTACATTTATTTGGTCCCGGGCCAACTCAACGGCCAGAACCTTAGTTAACATCTCAAGCCCGGCCTTGGCCACACAGTAGATCCCCATACCCATGCTGGCCTTCCGGGCCGCAATAGAGGAAATGTTAACAATCTTTCCGCCCCCTACCCTTTTCATAAGCTTAACTGCTTGAGAACTGACAAGAAAAGCACTCTTGAGGCTTGTTTCAAGAATCTTGTCCCACAAACCCTCATCAGCCTCTACCACAGAGGGTGTCAGGATGTTTGTGCCCACATTATTGATGAGGATATCGAGTCTTCCAAACTGCTCATCTAGAGCCTGAAAAAGCGCCTTCACCTCATCTGATTTGCTAACGTTGGCTACCTTGGCCATCACATCCAGACCACGGTTAGTGAATTCCTGAACTGCTTCATCCAGACTTTCTTTTTTTCTGCTGCAGATGGCTACCTTCGCACCCTTTTCTGCCATTGCTAAAGCAATATCTTTACCAAGGCCTCTACTACCTCCAGTCACCAGCGCCACCTTCCCTGATAAATCAATGTCTCTCTCTGCCATTTTGTTCTCCTTTTTCGAAAAGCCCTTGAATTCAAGAATGTCTCCCTGCAACTATCAATAACCAAAAAACACACTTCTCATGCAAGCAAAAAAACTTTCCTTTGCCAATAAACTGGGAAAATCGTTTCTTTCATTTCCTTGACCAACCTTCTCTTGCAATCGGCCGACCCGAATAACAATTAAGCAATACTCATCTGAGGTTTTTAGATACAAGATCTTGACTAGCCAAGAATTGTCTGTTGTACTCCAAAGCTGGTTATGCCAATAAACCAAGGCGCCTTTCAGAGGTTTCCCACTGCAATCAATCCGCTCCGCTTGTGACCGTTTCTATGCTTTAGCCGCCAGGCCCTCAACGACCTCCCGAAACTCCTCTTCTGTAAGCACCCGTTTTAGATCATGCGATTGGAGCTTAACCTCTTTGAGTACCGCCATGGCCTCATCATCAGTGAGATCGATATTGAGCTTTTCAGCCCATATGGCAATATTATCGAGCCCGCTCTTTTTACCCATCACAATCTGTGGTGTTGCATGACCGATAAAATCGGGGTGTACGGGGAATACTGTGGTGGGATTATCATCAAACACGTTCCGGAACCACCCGGTGACAATGCCTGACTCAATGGTATAGGCATCATCGCCGATGAAGGGGCGGTTACCAGGTACCTGAGTGCCTGAGAGATCTTGGATAAGCCTGGCAGTCTCGTTGAGCTTGCTATAATCGATGCCGGTATCGATCCCATAGAGTGTAAGAAGCGCCAGCACGGTCTCCTCCATAGGGGTATTGCCGGCCCGCTCTCCAATGCCGGTAACGGTGGTGTGGATGACCTCTGCACCTGCCAGCACCGCATTGATGGTATTGGCCACTCCCAGACCAAAGTCAGGGTGAAAGTGGATCTCCAGGGGCTTTGTGATCCTCTCTTTAACCTTTTTGGTAAAGTAGGTGGCAGCCTGGGGAGAGAGTACCCCAAAGGTATCCACCAGGGTAAAGGCATCCATGTGACCCTCGGTGGCAACCCGATCCACAAGATCCAGAAGCCAGGTGAGATGAGATCTGGTGGCATCAATGGTGAAGAACACCGTATAAAGTCCCTCATCCTTAGCAGCTGCAGTTGCCTTGATGGAAAGATCGATGGCCTTCTCTAAGGGCCACTTATACCCCTGCTCGATGAGGTGCTTGCTGGATGGTATTTCAATAACAATGCCATCTACCCCGCAGTCTGCTGCGAGTTTGACATCAGGAACCATACACCGGCTGAAGCAAAAGATCTCAGAAGCCAGGTTGCGCTTTACTATTTCCCTTATCGCGGTCTCATCATTGGGGGAGACCGCTGGCATGCCGGTTTCAATGCGGTGCACCCCTATCTCACAGAGCTTCTCAGCAATGCGGATCTTATCGTCTTTGGTGAAGATGACCTTAGCCTGCTGCTCTCCGTCCCTGAGGGTAATATCGTGGATCTTCACCTTTTTGGGTGGGGTAAAATCCCTGGTGACTTCATCGAGGTAATTCCAGGGGCTCACATGCCAGTTATCTGTTTTCCAGGGGTGTGTCTTTTTTGATAGTGTCGTGTCATTCATCTTGTATTGTCCTCCTTTCGTTGCTTGGGGTGACATTCGTCTATTGATATCTCACAGTCACATAGCACCCTTTTCTGGGAATACTGACAATCAGGTGCGCATTTTCCAGTATTCGAAATGCCTCGCGCAGGGGAGTATGATTGATTCCGAGGCACACTGCCAATTCTATCTCGTTGAGCTTTTGACCAGGCACTAGTTCACCTTCGATAATATGAATCCTGAGATATTGAACTACGCTTTCGGTTACGCCTCTTACGCCTAAAGTCTCCATATATCCTCTCATATCCGGTATTTCCTGTTTATTGAAAACAACATACAACAGCCAAAGTATTGTCAAGAAAAAATGAGTGCTCCCAACTTTTTTTGGGTAAAATTTTTCAAAGCTGCTTTTGAACCCTTTATTGAGGTGCCCAATGATGTTTAGTATTCTCAGCGGAAGCAGTTCATCTTCAGGATGGTTGAAAAAGGTTAGACACTGGTATGGCAATATTGTAATGCCAAATCTAATCGCCCATGCCTATTTCGATTGGACTTGAAGGGGGCCTGTGATAGAGTGAAA
>DAOVRY010000001.1 GCA_030633645.1 Pseudomonadota bacterium
CCTCATCAAACCGATAAGCCTCCTTTGAACACATCATAAGAGAAAGATTACCCTCTTCTGAAGCTCCAAGATTTGGACGACCATGAACCGGTCTTTCTTTTGATGGACCTTTATTTTTTGACAAATTCGTAAAAAGTATTTTGTGAACGAGATTGAGCATTTTGGGAGAAAAGCGCTTGAGATGTTCAGCGTTAAGAAATCCTAACTGTTTGAGGGCATTACACCGAGTTTTAGCATCTTAGCTGAACGTCTTAAGAGCGCCCAAAATGCTCACGGATAGAGCAAAATCGACTTTTTACGAATGCATCATTTCTTGGGAGATAAAAAAAAGGGAAAGCGAAATGCCCTGCCGTGTGGGCGGGGTATTTCACTCAATAAGCTCAAAAACGATTCGCTTGTGCATTTTCTTGGAGGCTGCATTGAGTATCGTTCTGATAGCCTGCGCCGTGCGTCCTTGCTTGCCGATTATTTTTCCGAGATCATCCTTGGCTACTCTCAGCTCAATCACAGAGGTCTGCTCTCCCTCTATTTCTGTGACCTCCACTTCCTCTGGCTTGTCCACAAGCGCCTTTGCTATGTTTGCAATCAAATCCTTCATCTTATCTTACCTCCGTGTTTGATCTCACCACCACGTCACTTCGATTTGCCGTTGAAGGAGATTTCAGTAGCCCTTTTTTTCCTGCAACCGCAGCCACCAACAACAGCCCCATATCTTACACTGTAGCTTCCATCCTCTGACACTGATCTCTCCACTTGAATGCTCTAGCCCCACAGACTGATTAAGCTATCTATTGTTTTCCTTTCTGCTCTCCGCTTTTCCTTTCAAATATTTTACAAATAATTTCCGAAAATCTTTCGGAAATGGAATCCGTAAATGGCAAAAGTAAGTGCCAAATGGAAAAGTTGTGGACGTTTGAACAAAGACCACAAAAAGAGCTTCCAGTAGTAAACCCTTTCCCTCTCTATGATACCCAAGAAAAATATAGACTTAAAGAATGCTCCAAGGTAGCTGAAATGAAAACGAAATGCCTTTTTTTGCGACGGCTTATATTCTCTCAAGAACTCCCTAACCCGTCTATAGTATGGTTCAGGGGAATAAATTCTGCTGATAATCCTTTCATAACCCTTGATGAGTATTTCATAATCCATCTTAGGGATGAAGTTCATCGAAAAGTCTGTATTGTCACCCGATACATCCTTCAACAACCTGCCCTCTTTTACAAGCCGGTGGTAGAGACTTGTACTACGCGGAGCATTTAATAACCCCACCATGGCAGTAACAATTCCACTTTCCTGGATAAATACACTAAGCCTTTCGAAAATTGAAGGCGGATCACTATCAAACCCCACGATGAATCCCCCCACTACCTGCAAACCAAATTTCTGGATTTTTTTTACACAGGCCACTAGATCACGATTTTTGTTCTGAATCTTGTTGCATTCTGCCAAGCTTTCCTCGTTTACTGTCTCAATGCCGACGAATACTGAAGTAAACCCCGCCTTGACCATGCATTGCATAAGCTCGTCATCGTCAGAAAGATCTATAGACGCCTCTGTATTAAAAGAGAAGGGGTGTCTTTTTCTTTCCATCCACTCAATTATAGCGGGCAAAATTTCTTCTTTTAACTTTCTCTTTCTTCCGACGAAGTTATCATCAACAAAAAATAAATCACCCCTCCAGCCTTGGGAGTAAAGATCTTCTAATTCGCTTATTATTTGGGTTTTACTCTTTGTACGCACTTTTCGCCCATAAAGCACCGAGATGTTGCAGAATTCACAATCATAAGGACAGCCCCGGGAATACTGAATACTCATAACTGCATATTTCTTCATGTCGATAAGGTCCCAGAGTGGAAGAGGCGTCTTTTTTATATCAGGTCTTTCTTGAGAGGTATAAACATGTTGAGCACATCCATTTTTCAAATCCTCCAAAAAGGGCGGAAGCGTGATTTCAGCCTCATTAAGCACAAAATGATCCACATCCTCGAACTCTTCGTATCCAGTTGTAAAAAGGGGACCACCAGCGACAATCTTGATATCCATTTTTTTGCACCTGCTAATTACTTCTTTAGCTGATGCTTTTTGGATAGACATAGCACTAACAAAAACGAAATCAGCCCATTCAAGGTCTTTATCCCTTAATGTGGTTACATTCATATCTACGAGTTTCTTCTCCCACTCCTTTGGAAGCATTGCTGCTACAGTCAACAACCCCAACGGCGGGTGAGTTGCCTTTTTAGAGATAAATTTCAAAGCGCCCTTGAAACTCCAGAAGGTATCAAGATATTTTGGATAAACGAGAAGTATTTTCATACGATCTTCCTCACTCATGCTTTCTTTGGAAAGCGACAAAAAGGTTTCGACTAATGTGTTTATATTTGAACTGGTTCAGCTATACCACCAATTTGGGCGTATATGCAAACTAACTCGCATATATTTCCCTGCCCGACAGACTAACACCTATGATAATGGAAAGGTTTCAGATCGGCCGAAAGGAAGGCTATCGAAACATATTTCTACGAGCACCAGATTCAAAGTCCCCCAATAGAACAAAATCCAATCTCTCTAATTGAGAAATCAACTCTTAGATCTTAACTCATAATGCCCTTAATTAACTCATATTGTCAATCTGGCTTTTGATCCTAGACTAAAGGGAATTAGATTCCCAAATCAGGATTCGTTTTCTATCTAAAACTCAAATATCCACAGTTGACACTCAAAAGACCTACTTTTCTACTTCTAAGTCCTTCGATTCATAAGTTCGGTGACGAACTTATTCACTCAGGAATTAGTGCTGAGTGAGCAACATTTCTGAAACAAGTCGTCAAAATACGCCACCGTATTTGCGAATCGAAGCACTAAGCCTGTGCAGGGAGTTCGATGATAAACTTAGTACCCTTTGGTCTATTATCTTCAACTCTGATAAAACCATTATGATCGCTGATTATCCTGCTCACAATAGCAAGACCCAAGCCTGTGCCAGACTTCTTTGTAGAAAAATACGGCTCAAAAAGCCTTTCCCTGTCTTGCTCAGCAATACCGGTACCAGTATCAACCACTTCAATCTTGACAACCCCTAATACGTCATCGAAAAGGAGCTTGACGGTAATCTTTCCCTTACCAGGAATGGCCGCCACAGCGTTATCTAACAGATTGATCATGACCCTTTTCATCTGCTCCTTGTCGAGTTTAAATGCGGGAACGTTATCATTGTCAACAAAATCGAATCTAATATCTTTATAGGTATCTTTGTACAATAGAATCGCATCTTGAATTATAGGTTTGATACTATCCCGCACCGGATTAGAGGCTGGCATGCGGGCAAAATTGGAGAATTCATTGACTAATACCTTCAACTCATCAACGTTGTCTATTATCAACCGTGTGCACTCATCAAACACGGTTCCATCCTCTTGTGCCAAACGCTCGCCATACTTTCTTCTCAATCTCTGTGCTGAAAGCTGTATCGGGGTCAATGGATTCTTCACCTCATGTGCAATGCGCCTGGCCACCTCTCTCCATGCGGCCATTCTCTGCGCCCTCTCCAATTCAGTCAGATCCTCAAATACCGCGACCAATCCAAGATAATTACCACGATCATCCTTCAAGACCTTCAATGAGACCAGCAACTTTAAAGAACGCCCCCGTATTGAAATCCCAATCTCCTTTTGCATAAATCCCTTGCCGAAGAGATTTTTGTCTGCCATAAATCCCCTAATAGTTGACCAATATTTAGCGCCAAGCACATCCGCATAATGCTTGCCAATTATATCTTTGGCAGAGATGTTGAGCATCTCTTCCGCTGATTTATTTATTGTCGAAATTACCCCATCAGAATCTGCCGATATAACGCCAGCAGCTACATTTTCTAAAACCGTTTCCATATAGAGCCTGCGCTGCTCTGATTCCTTAGTGCTTTTGATCAAATCCCGGTTGACTGAATTGAGTTTTCTTCTGCCTTCCCCCAGATCTTTTGTCATCTGATTGAATGAGTTTACTAGAACGCCCATCTCATCCTTGGGTTCCATATCGATACGAAAACTGTAATCACCAGATGCAATCCTATTAGTAGCTTTAGCAAGCTCTTCTATAGGGCCAGTCACGCCCTTTGACAGGTAAAAGCCAAACCAAACCGCCGAAAAGATGACGAGAATAGTCACAATGGACAGCGTGATGAGATGGCTAAATTTAATAGGTTGCTTGAGCATCTTGAGTTGTTTGTACCCCTGCAGACCTTTATCAATGGTTGCTAGTCTCGTGGAAACCACTCCAGGGACAAATTTTGCAAGGAAAAGCGCTCCTACCTGGGCCTTGGTCTCGGTTCGTGAGAATATCGGAACAATGCCCCTGACTAGATCGCCGTGGGAGGAAGTTTGAATGTCCTTTATGTCAGTTGAATCCTCAAAACTCTTGCGCAAGAGGTCAACGTTCAGGCCCTTAAAGGGTTTCAAATCAATCCTGCGGTCATTAGAAACGATCTTCGGCTGCAACTTCAATGAAAAAACCTGAATCGTGGCCAGATTGTATTCCCTCCTCTTTTCCTCTATAAACGCCTGGAGTTGATCTGCCCGAGATACCAACATATATCCATTGTGGGTGATGACGGAACTCAAGTTATTGCCAAAGGCCAGAACCTCGTCTCCAATTCTGCCATAGTAGTCCTGACCAGCCTCTAAAGATTTTTCAAGAGACTGTTCAATCTGAAGATTGAACCAATAATCAATCGAGAGAGAAATAAATTGAACTGAAACAAAAAAGATGATGATCGTTGGCAGAAGCGAAAGGATTACAAAGGCAAAAACGAGCTTAGCCCTCAGGCCAGAACCCATTACTTTCCTTTTTCTCTCAAAGACCAGCTTGACCAGATTTCTCATGGTCAAATAGAGGAGAAGCAGCACCAAGATCACATTGATATTAATGAGGGCAAAAATCAGGATGCTGTCGGCGATGGGCAATTCAATACCAAGATCAAGGACTTTGGTACCCAGATAGGTAAGCAGGACAATGGTGGGAAGTATAATGCATATGATGATTATTTCTCGTCTTCGTCTCTTTAGATCTTCTTTTTTTAGATCCATATGTCTTTTCATCGCTTTTAGTACCTAAAGCTCACTGAATACCAGTCGGTCTCAAAATCCCACAGGGAGAGAAAAAAGAAGACATAGTTTAAATAGAAGGGCAATTCAATCTTATCAAGCTCTGCCTTCAGCCGGAGCTGATACTGGAGCCCTCTTTTGAGATTAGCGAGCCTAGTCACCGTTAAGGCAACTACGTCTGCCATTAATTTCTTGGCCTCCTCAAAATCCTTGATTAATATCTTTTTATCATTCTGTTCTGGCAGAAAAAGGGTAAACTCGTTTTTCAAGGTATTGTACGCTATTGTATGCGTTAACCTGATATCCGCAATCTTGGTATCAAACCATGTTGGCTTGACCTCATATAGTTTGACAATGAAAGTAAATTTGGTCTCAATCCCATTCATGATGGCCTTATTCATTTCCTCAGTAAAGCACTCCTCGACCTTAAAATAAACAAGGAGATGATCCCGCGTATTCGTGACAATTATATCTGATAGGTGTGCCTCATTTTTTGCAGAAGAAGGCCTAGGAGAGATACAGACAAGGAGAACGATACCCAAGGCACAAAGAATACTCTTTTTTAGCATCATATGATATGAATAAATTCCTTCTGATTACAGGAAAGGTCAACCATCCCCTCCCCTCTCCGGCAAGGGTTCCGACTTGCCGCACGCAAGAAGATTGGACAGAATGTCAGAGGCTATGTTGTAATTACAGTCAAGATATCATAGAAAAAAGGTGGGATTATTGCAAGGGATAATAATTGGGGATGTGCCTAAAGTTGACTATAGGACTGTAACGTTAGCAAAAAATTGATGGACAACAATAAGCTCGCGAAAAAAATGGAAAGATTACTTCTAAGAGACTTTAGCTCACTTTATGCTTTAGGCACTTGAATTCACTTAGACGATTCATGCGGAGGCTAAGTCAAGGGCACCGAAGGATGGTATCTTTACCTTGCTGCATTCTTGCTTATTCTTAAACCGTACCATCTCCCAATACTTTTCCTGTGCCATGAATTTTCTGAGTAATTGTTGATTTAAGGTATGCCCCGATCGTTCCACCACGAAATGTCCGATCGGTATATGGCCGATGATCGCCAAATCACCTATGAAATCAAGGATCTTATGCCTCACGAACTCGTCTTTGTACCGCAACCCATCCTCATTTAGAACCCTGAATTCATCTACTACAATGGCATTATCCAATGATCCGCCCTGAGCCAGCCCATTATTCTGGAGCGTCTCAACATCTTTCAAGAAACCAAATGTCCGCGCCCTACTGATCTCTTGAATAAAGCTGGATTGCGAAAAGGAGAGTTCATAAGCCTGATCTTTTATTAAGGGATGATTAAAGTCGATCTTATACGTTATCTTTAACTCGTTAGAGGGATAAAGGTGTACTGATCGATTGCCATCCTCAACCTTAACTGGTTTCTTCACGACGAGGAATTTCTTATTGCTATTTTGTACGGTAACCCCGGCGTTTTTCAGGAGAAAGACAAAGGGTGCAGAACTACCGTCCATGATGGGAACCTCTCCGCCATCGATCTGCACGAGAGCATTATCGATTCCCATACCAAAAAATGCAGCCATAATATGCTCTACCGTGGAAACGCTATATCCATTAAAACCAATTGTGGTAGCCATATTCGTGGCAATGACATTGTCAAAAGAGGCCTTGACAATAGAACAGGGTGATATGTCAACGCGTTCAAAGGTTATCCCAGTATTGGGTGGTGTTGGCTTAATAGTGAGCTTAACCTTTCTGCCAGAGTGAAGCCCTATCCCCGTACAACTGATCTCCGCTGCCACCGTCCGCTGTCTTAGATCCATAGCAATTCCTCAGACCCTAGAAGATTGGTGTAAAACAACAAGCTTTCCAAAGTTTCATTGATTAGCAAATGGTGTACCACAATAGAAAGAATTAATCACAAGACCACGGAATCCAGATAACTACTTGAAATGATATATGATTATGAAAATGAGACTTGCTTGGTAGTTCATGTGGTTATTTCAAGAGTGTGTCACATTTGCCACATGTTTGGTGTGGAATTGACACAATCGTATCAGCTCACAGAATTCAGGTTCCTAGGTTCAGAAAAACACAATAGCTCTCGTACGCTATCTATGCTCGAAATTCGGCTCTGTACATTGATAAATGTGCAGCTTAAGCGTTCACAGGTTCAAAGTTTCCCGATAAAATCGGGATTCAGGGTTACCTTCTTTTCGTTGACCTTGTTCGTAGGCTAGAAAATGCTTCACCTGCCCGCTTGTGCCTTAACACCGATTTGCTTCTTCAACCATGCCCTAAACAGCCCCAATAACCTGTTCTTTCGATATATTCTCACGTTTCGCATGGCAGGCGGGTGAAACCTCGAATAGTTTACACCTGCCCGACGCCCGCCTGCCGTACTGCGGACAGGGATGGCAGGCGGGTTTGTGAGGTGAACCTACAATCTCTGAACCCTGAACCATGAACCTCTTAACCCTGAACCCATGAACGGTTACAATGCACCAGACCGCTTATCACTGATGCAAACGAGATGGATGATGAACCATCACATACTATATCGCGTGCTTTTTTCCTTGTATTTTGACAAGATTTGCATCTAATATCTACTTTATGTTGCAGACGTTACGCTATCTTTCAGTATTGATAATCATTTTTAATATTGTCGGTTGCTATCCTTTGATCAAAAAAGAGATCAAAGAACCGACCCAGAGCCTCAAAAGGATACGGTATTTTTGGCCAGAATTCCAGGATGACATGGACATGGATTCGCTTGCGCTAGCCATCGAGAGAAGCTTGCAATATATGAACCGGCTGAACCCCGAGACCGTCTTTACCTATGGCCCCGATACCTATACCGTTGAACACATCCGGCAATCATTGGAAACCTTTTTGCAAATTATCAGCCAAGACTATGATATTAAACACTTTAATAGGGAGCTACGAGAGAGATTTTTGCTCTATAAAGCAGCTGGCTCTCAGGGAAACAAAAAGGTCCTCTTTACCGGATACTTTGAGCCAATCCTGAATGGGAACCTTGAGCGTGATTCGGTACACAGATATCCCATTCATAGGAAACCACATGATCTTTTGAAAATCGATTTGGGTCTCTTCCGCCCTGGATTAGAGGGGCAGCGGATAGTGGCCAGAATAGATGGTGAGAGGGTAATTCCTTACTATACTCGCCAAGACATTGCCGAAGGAAAGGCACTGGAAGGGGAAGGCCTTGAGATCGCCTGGCTAAGAGACCCTCTGGATATAGCCATACTGCAAATTCAGGGCTCAGGGACAATAAGATTGCCTACGGGAGAGTCAATCACGGTGGGTTATACTGCCTCCAATGGGCATCCTTATAGAAGTATCGGCAGGTATCTTTTGGACAGAGGATACATTGAACCTGAAGATCTATCCCTTCAGACTATCAGATCATTCCTCAACGAACACCCGCATATTAAAGATGAGATATTGAATTATAATCCATCCTATGTCTTTTTCCGCTTACTCAACAACGGGCCCCTTGGCAATATTGGTGTTCCTGTCACACCTGGACGATCTCTTGCCTCAGACAATAGGTTGTTTCCAAAAGGGGCTCTCGCATACATCCGCTGCCAGATGCCTATAATGGGTGAAAATGGAAATATCGTCGGATGGAAGCCTTTTTCCCGTTTCATCTTGAATCAAGATACTGGAGGGGTAATAAAAGGGGCAGGTCGTGCCGACATTTTTTGGGGTAGTGGGGAATATGCAGAGCTAGCTGCAGGCCACCTCAAGCATGAAGGAGAGATGTATTTCTTGGTGCTAAAACCAGATTCGGGTGATGAATGAAACGATTAGTAACGTTCAAAAGTTGTGGCAAGGTTTTAATTATAAGGTATCAGATAGGCCAATTCCTTCAAGGCGCTATCCATCCTGTTATGATGAGGTGGCCAATCTTTGAGGGTTCAAGAAACATCTCATTAGCTCTGTGAGTTCTATGGAGTAAACCCTCAAAGATTTGGCCACTGCCGGCAGCGGTGAAATTCCTCCAGGATATCGCCTTTCAGAAACAGGCCTATCTGCTGTAGAAAGGATATCGAACAGTTGTCGCTCTATATTGAATAATTCATAAAGCCACAACTTTTGAACGATACCAAACGATTAGACAGAAAGTTTAGATAAATCAGCTATTTGAAGAAACAAGGTCTGTAACTGCTTTAATAATTCAAGCCTGTTTTCCCTTATTCTGCTATCCTCAGCCATGACCATCACGTGAGAAAAAAGCTCATCGATGACAGGGGCTAAGGTAGCCATTTCATTCAGGGCCTCGAAGTAATTCTCCTCATCTATCTCCCTTTTTGCTTTATCTCTTACTTGCTGAAAAGTCCTCCATAAAACCTCTTCACTTTCGCTCTCAAACAGCTCAGGTATCACCTTATGAGTTCCCTCAAAACCTCTTACCATGTTGGCGATACGTTTAGAGGCTGTGGCTAGTGGTTCAAAAACGCTCGAGTGGCCCCGAAACCTCTGAACTGCCTCGATTCGTTTCTCTACCTGATGCAGGAAGCTAAAATCAGTTGCCACTACTGCATCAATGAAATCATGAGTGATACCTTCGGATAACAATATATTCTTCAAGCGATCCTTTATAAAACCAAGGACTTTATCGATAACCTTTCCAGAGTCGAATGTAAGAGTCTCGCTCAAAATCGATCCTGCTCTGCTCACAAAATCCGGTATAGAAAGACTAATTTTCTTATCTCTAATCACCCTGATGATAGCCAGTGTCTGCCGCCTGAGGGCATAGGGATCCGCTGTTCCAGTTGGCTCAAGACCTATTGCAAAAAATCCCACAATTGTATCCATTCTATCGGCTATGCCCACAATTGACCCTATAAGCGATTCAGGGAGATTACTATCTGCTTGGCTCGGCAAATAATGGTCTGAAATAGCCCGACACACATCTTCAGGGTGTCCATCAAGTCTGGCATATATCTCACCTATTACACCCTGAAGCGATGGGAACTCCATGACCATATCAGTAACCAGATCACATTTACACAGCCTCCCTGCAAGCGTTACTTCATATATCTTCTCTGGCTCTATTTGCTCAGCCAAGTATTCAGCTAATGTGGTGAAACGTTGTACCTTGGCAAAGGAAGTCCCTAGCTGGGCCTGATAGATAACCGTTTTTAAATCTTCAAGTCTGTCCTCGAGGGGCCTTTTTCGATCTTCTTTAAAAAAGAAATCCGCATCTGCCAACCTGGCCCGCAGAACTCTTTCATGCCCTTTTCGAACAACGGATTCATCCCGAGCAATCGTATTGTTTACTGCCACGAAATGTGGCATCAGTCGGCCGTCTTGGTCACAAATGGAAAAATATCTCTGATGCTTTTTCATGGGCGTTATGAGCACGGGGTCAGGCAGATCAAGGAATTCCTCATCAAAACTACCACAAACAGCAGATGGAAACTCCACCATGTTGGCCACAGTGGACAGCAACTCGGGGTCTCTCAAGATTGTTCCCGATACCGTCTTGGCCGCGGCTACCGCAGCTTTTTCAACTTCCCCTTCCCTCTCTGTTTGATCAATAATCACGGAGCTTTCCTTCATTTTCTCTAGATAATCCTGGAGGTCATGTATTTTCATGGTGTGGGGTGCCATAAACCGGTGCCCTTTTGTTTTATCTCCGCTCCTCACTCCAGCCACTTCAAAGGGGATAACCTCACCGCTAAACAGTGCGAGCACCCAGTGGATAGGCCGAACAAAAGAAAATGTTTCGCGTCCCCAACGCATTGACTTTGGCCACGGAATACTTGCAATCAGTTCGGGCAAGGTCTCAGAGAGTATTTCTCTTGTATGCCTCCCGGGCATTGTACGTTTAACATAGAGGTATTCACCTTTCGGTGTCTCTATAGTCTGCAGCTCATCAACAGAAACACCCTGTTTTTTTGCAAAACCAAAAGCGGCCTTTGTAGGGTTTCCTTGTTCGTCGAAGGCGGCCTTTTTCGGAGGTCCTGTCATCTCTTGGACCATATCTTCCTGTTTATCAGCAATGGCCCTGCCGACCAAAACCAATCGTCTCGGAGTTCCAAAGGTACCAAGGCCCTCCTTCATCTCGATGCGGTTATCTCTCAAACAGGATTCTGCCAATTGCCTTAGTTCTTGTAGACCCTGCTCAAGATATTCTGAGGGGATCTCTTCCGTGCCTATTTCTAAAAGCAGTTCACCAAACATATAGCCTCTTGAACTATTTATTCAGATTACCGCCACCAAAGGTGGTAGATTGTAATTATTAGTCCTGAAATGGACCCTGATTTGAGTGAGCTAAAGTGCCTAAAGTTGAAGCAGAAATAAAAAATGTATTGTGACTACTCAGATTGTCAGGTTCAGGGTTCAGGGTTGGCTACTTTACGCTCTTCATATTTTTTGAGATAGTTGATGAATCCACGAACGGCAGTCCCGCTGCTGCGGGATCCGTCTGGCCTGCTCGTAGACATCTTTGAACTCTTTTGGAAATATATACTCTAATCAGGTTATCAAGGTTCATTGCTGGTTGATCTCTAACTTTGAACCTTTGAACCGGGAACCCCTGAACCTGAGTAGTTACAGTGAATTGTTCATAATCCATATCTTATCCTTAATTTTAGTCACTTTAGACACTTTAGCTCACTTTAGGCACTCTCTCTCATCAGTGGATATCCCATCTCCTCCCTTTGGGCGAGATAATTTTTACAAACCAGCCGGGCCAGATTTCTTATCCGGTCAATGTATTTTGTCCTTTCCGTAACACTGATGGCCCCCCTCGCATCAAGGATATTAAAGATGTGAGAACATTTGAGGCAGTAATCATATGCTGGCAGGACAATCCCTTTTTTGGTTATCCTCAGGGATTCCTGCTCACACATATCAAACATCTTTAAGAGCATGTCCACATCAGCAACTTCAAAACAATAGACAGAGTTCTCCCATTCCCCTTTTTTATGGACATCCCCATAGGTAACCTTTTCGTTCCACATAAGGTCATAAACACTGTCTTTTTCCTGCAAGTACATGGCGATTCTTTCTAACCCGTAGGTTATTTCCACGGAAATCGGGTCCAGTCTGATGCTGCCTGCCAGTTGAAAATAGGTAAACTGGGTAATTTCCATGCCATCTAGCCACACCTCCCATCCAAGACCTGATGCACCCAGGGTGGGGGATTCCCAGTCATCTTCCACAAAACGTATATCGTGTTCTAATGGATCTATCCCCAAACTCTTTAGGCTTTCCAGATACAGATCCTGTATGTCGAGAGGCGAGGGTTTGATAATCACCTGGTATTGATAATAATGGCCCAGCCGATTCGGGTTCTCCCCGTACCTTCCATCTGTGGGTCTTCTCGAGGGTTCAACATATGCAACAGACCACGGTTCAGGACCCAATGCCCTTAAAAGCGTGGCCGGGTTGAAGGTCCCTGCCCCAACCTCCAGGTCATAGGGCTGCTGGATTATGCAGCCTTGCTCCGCCCAGAATCTCTCTAGAGCAATAACTAATTCTTGAAATGTCATAAAATCCTTGCTCATTGTCCTTCGACCGTTGTTTGTTAGGAGCAGAATAGACTCAATAAACCAACAAATACAATGAACATTAGTTAGCGAAAAGTTCAGCGAAAAATATCACTTGCCCCAAAGGATGTCAAGAAGGTAGCCAAGTTTAAACAGACCAAGATAACAGTCAACGGACAACGGACTACTGACAACCAACAGGGTAGAGATACTTTGCAGATTTTAACCTTTTTCCCAAACAATGCTCAATATGCGAAGTTAAAACTGCTTTCAGCTCACGTACTACATTATCACTGCACTCTAGTCTATTTGACAACGGTCGCTCAGAGGACTGAAGCCGGTGAAGAGCGTGGATCGTGTCAGGTTCAATTCCGGGCGTCACAATCGATTCCTTCTCACAGCCCAAACAAACTATCGAACCACTCGGAGGATGGAATAATGCCCTTCCCTCCCCTTTGTACTGCCGACCACAGCGACTGCATGTCGAGAGATTGATCCCAAATCCCCCGATCTTCATTGCCCGTGCCTGAAAACTAATCATGCTCTCATCGGCATTTTGCTGATTTGAGATAGACCCTAGCGCCCATCTTAGCAGCTGGAACATTTCAGAACTGGGCACATTGGATGGAAACAGAATCTCAGTCATTTCTACCATGTAACTGGCCCGTAACAACAGATTATAGTCTGATCGTATACCGGGAAAACCATCAAGCAATTCACACGACTCAAGTAAGACGAGATCACCACTACTCCTCTCCCTAAACTCAACATCTACCAGGGAGAAAGTACTAAGAGAGTTAACAAACCGTTTGGAACTTCTGAGGGCCCCCTTTGCAACACCCTTCAGGTTTCCGTAGATTGAGGAAAAAAAGGTCACGATAAGATCTGACTCACCCAAATCTTTCGTCCGTAAAATAATAGCCTCTGTTTTCTTCTGTTCCATAGTACCTGATGCTGTACGTTAATAGCTGTTGGTACGCCGTTGTTGAAATCCAAAGCCCCTAGCCACGGGCACTATACATCAAGGCAAATATCAAATGACAAAGCTGAAATGTCAAATCAAATCCAAATGCTTTAATGTCAAAATTCTCGTATCTCGCCTTTGGGTTCTGATATTTACTGCGTTAGATAAAAGACTCACATTTTTAATTACCGCTAAGCCTTCTACTCCTCAGAAAAGATATGATTCTTACTATCCTTATTAACTATCTGACAGGGTGAATTTGTATTTTGGAACTCTTGTGTTTGAAATTTTATTAGGGTTTTTGATCAGTCCCGAAATGGGATGTCAGATCCCTATTTTCTCTGATAAACAACTTTCTCCTACTCTCCTATTCCTTTAGCAATGGACAACTGACAACACCAACCGACAAAAAAAGCCCTACTGATTTTAAAGCAGGGCGTCAACAAATCTATTATAGTGAACAAGTTATTTTTGACCGTGAAGCTCCTTGATCTTGGCCCTGTCTGGAGAGCTATCCTCAAGAAGAGGGAGATCTGTCACGAATTCCACATGTTGAGGTTTTTTGAATCTGGCTATACGCTCACCGACAAAATCGATAAGCTCCTGTGGCTCAAGGCTCTGTCCCTCTTTCAGCTCGCAAACTGCCTTGATCGCCTCTTTCCACTTGGGATCAGGAACACCA